>JACPGD010000371.1 GCA_016182645.1 Candidatus Hydrogenedentota bacterium
GACCGCATCGCAGATGATCGCGAGCGCCTCGTGCTCGGGCTTGGAAATATCGAGCGCCTCGGTGAGCGTGTAGACAAGCGACAACTCTTCATAGCGGGCCGTCAACTCGGCGGCGAGATCGGCGCCCGTGCGCTTGCCCGTCAGCGCTTCGCCGAACAACGCGCCACACATCGACGCGAGTGTCTCGAGGCGCTGCAACGCGTTGCCCAGCCCCGCACGATCCAGACTAGGCGCCAGCACCAGGAAACCGGCGGGGCCTTCCAGGATCATGATGGGGGCAATGACCCGCGGCGTCTCCCCGTGCGGTGCGGACACGGCAGTGCGCGAAGTCTTGGCCCGCTCGATGGCGTCCGCCAGCGCGGCATCCTCCTGCACCGATGCGGGCAGCGCTGGCAGGCCGTCCCCTTTCGTTGCCCAGAGGCGCTGTCCGCGAAGATCATAGATGGCCGCCTCGAGGGTGCAATAAGCCCGCAACCCTTCGACCGCCGAGGCCGCCAGGTCCTTGTCGAAATACCGATCAAGCAGATCCTCGACATTCTCAAGCATATGTTCGGGCCGTACTCCTCAGCTTGAATTGTGCACGTGCTTCACCAAAGATCGACAGACCGCCAACGACTGCACACCGGGCACTCCGTAACGTCCGGCCTCTGTGCCGGACGCGACGGGTCACTAAAACACTATTTCTTTAGGATCTCCTGCACCGTCTTCAAGAGTATCCGCGGGCTGAAGGGCTTGGACAAAATCGTCACGCGCGGCACGTTGGCGAGCGCCTCGGTCAAGTCCTGCAGAACGGCCACGGAACCTGTCAGCAATATCACCGGAATCTCGGACACGCCGACGGTCTTGCGCACGGCCTTGATAAGGTCCACGCCCGTCATTTCACCGGGCATCTTGTAATCGGTGACCATCAGTTCGGGCAGGAACTCCTGGGCGGCGCGGAACGCAGCAGCGGCGGTACCCTCCGCGCGGATCTGGTGGCCCGCGCTTTGCAGTTTCAGTTCAACCACCCTGCGGATGTGCGGCTCATCGTCAGCAATCAAGATCCTCGCCACGGGGGCCTACTCTCCGATGCTCGTGTTGATTAGCGACCGGGGCAGCGCAATGATGAAATGGCTGCCTTCGTTCACCGTACTGCTCACGCGAATGTCTCCGCCATGCAATTGTACAATCTGGCGCGCCGTGGCGAGGCCCACGCCGCTCCCCTGAATGTGCGCCGAGGTGGGGGCGCGGTAGAACTTGTCGAAAATCTTCGGCATGTCTTCCGCACTGATGCCCATGCCGGTATCTCGCACGGCGATCTGCAGTTCCTCCTCGTGCGAAGACGATGAAACGGTCACCGTGCCCCCTTCCGACGTGTACTTGGCCGCATTGCCCAGCACGTTCATGAAGGCGACATTGAGCAACCGTTTATCGACGTTGAGCGTGGGCAGGCGGTCCGGAAGTTCCACTACCAGGTCGATCTTCTTCTTTTCGCACTGTGGGCGAATGACGTCTATCGCCTCTTCGAGCACGCGTTTCAAGCGGGTGGGCGCGATGTCCAGTTTGGCGGTACCGCCTTCGAGCATTGAAATGTTCAGGAGGTTGTCGATCAGTTCGGACAGGCGATAGGTTTCTTCGTAAATGATGTTGTAGAAGTCGTACTTCATCTGGGGATCGCCGGCTTCGTCATCAATGAGCATTTCGACGTAGGCGCGGATCGAGGTCAGCGGCGTGCGCAGTTCGTGGGCCACGCTGTCGACAAACTGCGCCTGCAACTTCTGCGAATTCTTGATCCGGCTGATGTCCCGGAACAGCAGCAGTTCGCCCGCGGTCTCTTCGTTCTTCCAGCGCGCATGCGAGTGAAAGACGGCGTAGTGCTCCTGGGTGCCGGTGGCCTCCGGCGCCAGTTCAATCGAGCGCACGCCCCGCGCGCCGCCCTCCTGGGACTGGCCGTTGAGCAACCCGACGACTTCCTGGTTCTTCAGACATTCTTGAATGGGATGGCCCAGGGTTTCTTCGGGTTTCATCGACAGAAACGGCGCGGCGCCTTTGTTGGCCAAGACCACCTTCAGTGTGGCGTCCGTGGCCACAACGCCTTCATTGGCGGCATCCAGCAGGGTGGTGAGACGCTTGACCTCGCGCGCCAACAGGCGGTTGGCCGCGATCAACTCGGTGCTCGCTGCCGAGCGCCGGCGCGTCTCTTCCAACACGCCGTCCAGTTCGTCGGCCGCTTGCCGGAAAGCGGGTGGAGCGCCCAGCGGTACGGGCAATGCGCGGCGGGTCTGTATGGCCTCCTGAACACCCCGGGCGAATTGGCTCGCCATCCGCCGGTACTGGCCGAGGCGCACCAAGACCGCTGCCAATAGGGCAGCCAGTACCAGCGCAATCACCCCTAACCCGACGACAGTCGCCATAGATGCCATGCCCATAAATCCACTTCGCCTCCAATCAATATCATTAACCCAGAATAAAGATTTCATTTATCTGCCCAATTGTCAAGAATTTTTATCTGATCCTTATCCGGGGAACGCGGAGATCCCGGCCCTCGCACGTCCCACTCCTGCCGGCAGTGGCTGGATCACATTCCCCCCACCACGTCCATCAACCGAAATTCGCGCCCGTTGTGGAAGTAAGTCAAGCGAGTATTCGTCGATCCCTAGAACGTGCGGCCTCGTCGCGTGGATGTCCTGGCCTTGTGGCCTGCTTCGTCCGTTTCAGCATGACTCGCGCCCCCTTTGATACCGGCCCCGACATTCCACACGCGCACGTGTCGTTGGCCAGGATAAAGTCGCCAGACACCCTCGCCGGCCTAAGCACGAATTTGACGGCGCTTCTCTAATCTTATGAGAAGCTTAGCAAGGCAGAGATCAAGATCCAACTTTAATTCATGCTCCCATAATCGTAATACCGAGATCCCCGCACCACGCAATTGGTTTGTTTTCTTTACGTCCCTCTCCATATTCAGTTTGAATTTATGGCGCCAGAATGCGTTGTTCCTTTCTGGAACATGTCCGCAGCGCCGACAACCATGCCAAAAGCACCCATCGAGGAAGACCGCCAACCGTTCCTCCGCGAAGTAAATGTCAGGCCGGCCAGACACAGTTTTTGGGTGAAGACTCCACCCCTTGATACCTCGCCGAACAAGCGCCATTCTGAAGGCCACTTCCGTTGTTCTATTCCCTTTGGCCCTGATCGAGGACATTATCTGTGAGGTAATTTCGGTCGTACCTTGGAACTTTCCGTCTTTCAGCTTGCGGCGTAGCTCTGCCCTCATGTGCGTTGGTCTTCTTTCCCGCTGTTGAACTTGAGTATTTTTTCCCAATTTATGCTGCCATCCTTGGAGCAGAAATCGTTCACAAAATCCTTAACAAATCTGTTCTTCGCTTTGGCCCATTCCTGAAGGTAATTCTCCTTATGCTTCTTTGGTTCATCCGCCATCAGACGTATGATTTCGAGGTAAAAGTCGGGGTCACCCGTAAGTTCTTCCCAAAAAGCTTGCCCGGCGGGCTCGCGGAAGCAATATCTCGGGTTGGGTATATCTCTCTTTCTTCCATAGCAATAACCTACTATCGGATCGAAGTTCTTATTAAGTTTATAAAGCCGCTTCCTTAGGGCTTGAAAATGCTGATCCTGTCTCTGCTTGCTGTCCGCATTGAACACAGACGGCCCGGACTTTACGGCGAAAGCCATATAACGCGTGTCCGTCTGCACGGCAACATCAACTCCAGGCGTGGGCGAAATCTCGCCACAGGAGACTGCCTTTGCCAGTGGCTCAAAAAAGATGTTGCCGAAGATGCCTTCGTCCGAGGAGGACATGTACGCCTGCAATAGGGACTCGATTATTTCGTCGGCTTCTTCCATTCCTATCGCCCGAAACAAGTACGGGTTCTTCCGTCTCAGCGCCTTCTTGAGTTGGAGTAAGGAAAGGATTTCAATGCGCCGCTGGTAGAAGTTCTGAAGGTGCGTCGCGACCAGTGTCTTGACTGCCGACTTCTTCAACATCCGTCAGAACTCCGCCAAATTCTCCAGGTAACGAAGAATGGATCTTCCCACCACATGGCCAAGACCTACGGGAACGGCGTTCCCGATCTGCTGGTACTGTCTTGAAATCGACCCAATGAATTTCCAATCGTCGGGAAACTGTTGGACCCTTGCATACTCCCGAACACTCAGTGGCCGAAGGGCCGTGGGATGGCAAAGAGCAGTGCTCTTTTGTATCGGACTGGTCGGCACTGTTGGACATGGCTTGTCGTAGGAAAGCCGTCGGAAGAACCCGACTTTGCCACCACCTGACGCGAAAGCGCCGCCAAGTGCCTCGCGGGCCACTTCAGGGGGCAGGTCCCTCCAGTTCTGACCCGCCTTAAGCATCCGAAAGAACCTGAGGCGCGACTCCGAAAACGGCATGAATTGGGGTCTTGGGTCTTTCAGGCCTTCAAGAGCGCCACCAAGTGTCCTGTAGGGAAGACAAAACCCATTCCCATTGCTTGAGTGACTGGGCAGGGGCAGAGTAACCTGAAAACCATCCCTGCTGCCAATGAAGACTACCCGCTCCCGGTTCTGCGGAACTCCATAGTGGGCCGCATTTGTTAGTTCAACCGTGACAACGTAGCCCATCTCACTAAAGCGCCTGTGCAGAAGCCGCATGACGCTTCCTTTCTGTTCCTCAGAGGAAAAGGCCGGGCTGGTGTGCACCCTGTCCAACAGAGGACGGTGCTTTAGCGAAGCCGAGAGAATTCCGCGCACATTCTCCATGACGAAGAATGGCGGCCGAATTTCTTCCACCAACCGGAGGAAATCGAACATGACTTGCCCACGAGGATCAGTGAAGCTCTGCCGTTTTCCCGCCGTGCTGAAGGACGGGCACGGTGGACCACCTATAATTAGATCCACCTCTTCCCGTTGACGTGCCAGGAATTCGAGGACCTTCGCCCCTGTCCAATTAACAATGGTGTCCTCTATTAGTGGGATGGCTGGTTTGTTTGCACGAATCGTGGCGCATGCCCATTTATCCGCTTCCAGACAGCCAATAATTTCAAAGCCTGCTGATTCGATGCCCAGATCCAACCCCATCGCGCCGGTGAATAGAGACAGGCACTTCGGCCGGGTCTTGCCATACCGGCCCTTTTCTTCTCTTGCAAATTGAGTTCTGGGGTATTTTTTTGCGCCCAGGATATAGAATACATTCTTGTGCAAGTTTCACCCCCGCGCACTGGCTCTTACGGGCACATTTTTCTGGTGAATCGATTTCTCTTTGTGTTGAGCATACCACGGTTGCGATCATGACGCAAAAGGAAGGCGGCGTGCGGTGCAGGTTAAGCCACCACTGACTGGATCACGTTCCCCGCCACGTCGGTGAGGCGGAACTCGCGCCCGTTGTGGAAATAGGTCAGGCGTGTATGGTCCATCCCGAGGACGTGCAGCATCGTCGCGTGGAGGTCGTGGACGCTGACCGGATGCAGCGTGGCCTTGTATCCCACCTCGTCGGTCTCGCCATGGCTCACGCCGCCCTTGATGCCGCCGCCGGCCATCCACATGAGGAAGCCTTCGGGGTTGTGGTCGCGCCCAACGCCACCCTGCGACATGGGCATGCGCCCGAATTCGCCCCCCCAAACCACGAGCGTCTGGTCGAGCAACCCGCGCTGTTTCAGGTCGGCCAGTAGTCCGGCCATGGGCACGTCCGTCTCAGCGCAGTGCAGGTCGTGGTTTACCTTCAGGCCGAAGTGCGCGTCCCAACTGTCCTGCTGGTGGCCGCCGCCGCTGTAGAGCTGAACGAAGCGCACGCCGCGTTCGACCAGCCTCCGGGCAATCAGGCACTGCGTGCCGAAGGGCCTCGTGATCTCCCGATCCAGCCCGTAGAGACAGTGTGTACGCTCGCTTTCGCGCGAGATATCCACCGCTTCCGGCGCCTCCATCTGCATTCTGAACGCGAGTTCGTAGCTCTCGACACGCGCCAGCAGGTCCGCTTCGCCGGGGTGTGCGGCCTGGTGCGCCGCGTTGAGTTGGCCGAGAAGATCCAATTGCGCGCGTTGCTGTTCCAGGCCCAGTCCCCGCTCATTCTTCAGGTTGAGGATCGGCGTGCCGCTCGCGCGGAACGGCGTGGCCTGGTACGAACTCGGCAGAAACCCATTGCCCCAGTTCTGCGGGCCGCCGATCGGCCCGCCGCGGTGGTCATACATCACGACGTAGCCCGGCAGGTCCTGGTTTTCCGTGCCCAGCCCATAGACGAGCCAGGAGCCGATGCTCGGAAAGCCGACGCGAATCATGCCCGTGTTCATCTGGAAGAGCGCGGGCGCATGGTTGTTGCTTTCGCAATAACAGGACTTAATCAAGGCCATGTCGTCGATCTGTTGCGCGAGCGCGGTGTATTTCTCGGACACCCACGCCCCGCTCTGGCCGTATTGCTTGAAGGAGTACGGTGACTTCATCAGCGGGCCAGGATTCGGGTTGAAGGTCTCGATTTCGCCTTTCCAATCGAGCTTCTGCCCGTCGTGTTTGTTGAGTTCCGGTTTGTAATCGAACAGGTCGAAGCCGCTGGGGCCGCCGTACATGAAGAGAAAAATGACGGATTTGGCGCGGGGCGCGAAATGCGGGGCGCGCGCGGCAAAGGAGGAAACCGCGCCTTCGGCGAGCAATTGTTGCTGCTGGAGCAGCCCGGCGAGGCCCAGCCAACCAAAGCCGGCGCCCGAGCGCTGCAAGAACTCGCGCCGCGTCAGGGCCGTCTGGCCGCGGCCAAAGTCACAGGTGCAGGGGGCCGGCGCTTCGCTCATCGCTGTTCTTCCTTGCCGGCCGCACCCGCGGCCGCCGTGAATTCCAGATCATCCAGGTACACTTCGACAAAATTCCCGCCCGTGTGCCAACTGAGCACGCCAAACTGCGCGAGCGCCGCGCTGGCCTTGCGGAACTCCGCCGGGACGTCCAGGGCCACGGAGGAATCGTCCAACTGCGTCGTGAGACGGCCCGCACCGCCGTTCGCCGCGGGGTCCCACGCAATGCTCCACGTGTGCGACACGCTGTCCGCGTACACGAGCGGGCCTTCTCCCGCCACCAGCCCTTGGCCGGTGGAACTTCCCGCCGCCGGACGGAAGTAGTGCCCGGCGCGGCTGGGACCTTCGAGCAGCGCGCCCATGAAATTCGGCGGCGGGGCGCCTATCGCGGTCAGCGGGTTGAACCAGCCCAGGAGCAGCGCACTGTCCGCGCCCGCGCCCATCATCACGAGACGGCCCGAGGCGCGGAGCGGCTGTGCCAGCGTGAGATTTCCGACAGGCCGGCCATAGTGCATGGCGTGCTCGGGAGTGAGGCTCTCGATGCGCCAGACATGGCCGCCGATTTCTCCCGGCGCGCCCCCCGCAAAGCTCGAGGCAGGGCGGTAGGTGAAATCGTGGTTAGGCCGGAGCAGACAATCGTCAAACTCGAGTCGGCTCCCGTCGCTCTCCCACCCCGGATCGGTGGTGAAATCAAACAGCGTGCCGTTCACTTCCAGATCATCGAGATACAGCGACAGCGCTTCCCCGGAAATCTGGACGTTCATGATCCCCACGCAATCAAAGGTCGCGCCATCCTGCTTATGCTCCGGCATCAAGGGTTCGCTGAAGGTTTCGCTGTCCACGGAAAAGTGAAGTTCCCCGAGACCACCCGCGCCCGCCGGGTCATATGCCAGAGCAAAGGCGTGCGGCTTCCCATCCGCCGGCCGCACCGACCGCGGGTTCTCCTGGTAGCGCCCCTCGAACGTCTGGCCGCCACCCGTTTTGTAGTGCCGCGTGCCGTACTCGTAAAAGATCCGGTAGGCGTTCCCCTCGCCGTCAAGCCGCACCACTAGCGAGTTCGGCGTGCGCCAACCCTTCGAGCTGCGGTTGAAGAACCCGAATAACACGCCGCTGCCGCCCGAGGAAGCGGTCACGGTATAGCTTCCGCGCAGGCTGATCCGATCATCCAGGGTCAACGGCGCAATAGGCATGAAATAGCGCGCCGGACACAACGAACGCCAGACGGTGCCGCCGATTTCGCCCGGTGCCGTGCCTGCATGATGACTCGACGAATACCCGAAGTCCTGGACCTTATGCACGCACCGCGGTACGGCGGCCACGTTGTTCCAGCCCTGCCACTGCGGGTCCCGCGCGAAATCCTCCCGCACCTGCACGGTCTCCGCAAACACAAGGGAGGAGAAGACGGCCAAGAGAACAACTTGTAGTGCAGCGCTCGCCGAGCGCGGCACTTCCTCGATACCTGGGCGCGCCCTGAAATCAGTGCGACGCTCGGCGAGCGAGGCAGTACCGGGGGCGCACAATCTGATGTTCCGCTTAATCCACATACACGAATTCGTTCAAGTTCAGCACAACCTGGCAGAAATCGGTGAAGGCCGCGTATCCCGCCTGTGCGCCGGCTTCCGAGTGCCGCTGCGTTTGTTGTTGCAGGAAATCGAGGGACTGCGCAAGCTCGTCATCGGCAGGCGCGCGGCCCAAAGCAAGCGCATACACCTGTGCCACCGCCCGCGTGGGATCGTTCGCGCCTTCCCGCAACGCGCGCGCGGCCAGGTACCCGGCCTGCTGCGCGGAAAACGAGCTGTTCAGTAGCGCCAATGCCTGCGAAGGGGTCGTGGTCGCCAGGCGCCGCCCGCAACTGAGCGTGGTCTCGGGCGCATCGAAGGTCTCGAGCATTGGCATTCGCGCGGAACGCCGCACAAATGTGTAGATGCTGCGCCGCCACGACTGCGGGCCGTCGCTTGCGTTAGTCGGCCATTTGGCGGTCGAGCCCGTCGCGACTGCATCGGGATGCATGAACGGGAACACGCCGGGGCCAAACATTTCCTCGTTCAGACAGCCGCTAATCTCGAGCATGGCATCGCGGACAATCTCCGCCTCCAATCGCCGCGGCTCGCGCCGCCACCACAGCCGGTTTTGCGGGTCAAGCGCGGCCTTATCCGGCTGATACTCGGCACGCTGCCGATAAACCGCGCTCATCACCAGGAGTTTGTGGAGCGGTTTGAGCCGCCAACCTTCCGCGACCAGACTGGCCGCGAGCCAATCCAGTAATTCCGGATGCGACGGACGATCCCCCTGCGTACCAAAATCACTGGGCGTGCGGACGAGACCCCGCCCGAAATGGTGGTGCCAGAGGCGGTTCACGATCACCCTCGCCGTGAGATGACCTGCCCCGATATTCGGCGTGACCAACCACTCCGCGAGGGCCGAGCGCTGAAAGGTCGTTGGGATGTCCGGCCTTCTGTAAACAGAGGGAGCAAATTGTGCCGCGGCATCGCCCGGCAGCACGCTGAGAAAACCCAGTGTGACCGGCGCCTGTTTCGTTTCCGGGTTGCCGCGCGCGAGCAGAAAAGACGCCGCCGGTTCCGCCTGGGCGTCGGTGAGGGAGAGCGCCTGGGGCGGCGAGAGCGGCTTCCGCGCTTCCGCCTCGGCCAGCGCCTTCGCGAGTGCGTCCCATTCCTGAAGTGTGTCGGGGGACTGACCGGCCCGGGCTTCTTCGTCGCTGACATTGATCTGAGGGCCAAACTGGGCCAGGAGTGTTTGCTGTGCCGCGTTCTGAGGGTCCAAAGTCTGGAGGAGTAATTGCTGCTCAGGTTCGGACAGAGGCAGCACGCGGACCTTCGCCTCGCGCAGCGGCCGGCGCAGGTCCTCCTTGCAGGCCTCGAACGCGTCTTTGCGCGACTTCACTTCCGTTTCCCACGCCCGGAATTGCTCGCGGTAGGCCGCCGTGTGCGCGCGGTCGGTGAGCGGCACATTCTGGCGGCGCGTGGTCGTGAACGCCGCCAGCATGCCGTAATAGTCGCGCATCGTCACCGGATCGTATTTGTGATCGTGGCAGCGCGCGCATCCCAGCGTCATCCCGAGAATAGCGGCGCCGGTCGTGCTCAGCATGTCGTCCAGTTCGTCGTAGCGGTTCAACTCGCTCTGCTGGTTGTCGATGGTGGGACCGCTGGTCAGAAACCCTGTCGCCGCCAGCGCCATCGGATCATCAGGAGCATATTCATCGCCCGCAATCTGCCAGCGGACAAACTGGTCGAAGGGCATGTCGTCATTCAGCGCGGCAATCACGAAATCTCGGTAGTGGTAGGCCGTGGGCCGTTCGAGGTCGAACTCGTAACCGTCGCTGTCGGCGTAGCGGGCCACGTCGAGCCAGTGCCGTCCCCAGCGCTCGCCATAGTGCGGACTGGCCAGCAGTTCGTCCACCAACCGTTCGTAGGCGCCGGGCGCTGAATCTGCCAGAAATGCCTCGACCGCCCCCGGCGCCGGTGGGAGGCCGATGAGATCGTAGGAGAGGCGGCGGATCAGCGTGCGTTTGTCCGCCTCCGGCGTGGGCGCCAGCCCCTGCGCTTCGAGGGCCGAAAGGATGAACTGGTCAATTTCATTGACGCCCCAGCCGCTCGTCCTGGCGGCAGGCACGGCGGGCCGCTCCAGTCTGCGGAAAGACCAAAATTGGCGGTCCTGTTCCGTGATCTGGCGCTCGTCCGCCCAGGCGGCCCCCACGGGGGCCAAGGCAAGTACGCATAGAAGCCGGGTAGAGATATCCCGAAGCATAAAAGGCCACCACGCCGTTGGTTGCTGGAAACCAATATAGCGGCAATGGGATGAATTTGCCAACCAGCAGTACCGCGCCCAGTCGTCGCGCGCTCGCCGAGCACGCGACTCGAATCGCAGGCAGACCCAAAACCCGCGTGCCGGCCCCAGTCGCGCACTCGGCGAGCGCGCGACTACTGGGCGCGGGGCTATTTTGCGAAATGGAATCCATGAGCGATACGCCCTACAATAACGAGAACTCCCCGTTTGCCGAGCCCGCTGGACGTGTGTCCGCGTGTGACGCGGACCGGCCAGTTTCGGCCCTGAAAGAGTTCATGAGCAGTCTTCAGATCCCCATTATTTCCAGTCTGCGGCGGCTGGACAGCGCCCCGCGGAAATTCCTCTTTTTTACGGCGAGCAACGTCGTGTCGTGGCAGTGTCTTGTCGGCCCGACGCTGGTGCTCTTCGCGCGGAAGCTCGACATGCCGGCCTCCTGGGTCGGCATGCTCATTTCCTTCATGCCGCTGTCGATGCTGCTGGTGATCCTGACCTTGCCGCTGGTGACCTGGTTTGGCCCAAAAACGATCATGGCGCGCGGCTGGCTCTTGCGCAATCTTATTTCGAGCCTGGCGTTTGCGGTCCCACTGGCCATGTACTGGTGGGGGCCGCGGGCCGGCTGGTATGTGCTCGGCCTGAGCACGCTCGGTTTCTGCGTCATGCGCGCCATCGGCTCGGGCGACTGGTTCCCCTGGTTGCACGAAGTGGTGCCGGAGGATCAGCGCGCCACCTTTTTCAGCACGGAAACGGGCATCGCACAGTTGGTCAACGTGCTCGTCCTGCTCTTGCAGGGCCTGATCCTCCAGGGCGATCCGCCGGTCTGGCGCTTTCTCATCATCTATGGCATCGGCATCTTCGCGGGACTTATCAGCATCCGCTGGATGATGCAGGTGCCCGGCGGCGAAGGCGCCCGCGAGATGTTTTCACTGCGCACGAGCTTCGGCTCCTACAAAATCGCGCTGAAGGACGGCCCCTTCATGCGCTTCATCACGCTGGCGTCGATGGGGTTTTCGATCGTCGCGTGGATCACCGCGTCCAACGTGCTCTACATGCGCGACGCGCTCGGCTACAGTTCACAGTACATTCTCGTCATCACGGCGACGGGCAGCCTCTTTGTCCTGCTCACCATCGGCGCCTGGGGCCGCTATACCGACCACAGCGGCAGCGGCCACTCGATGTCGCTCACCATGATCGGCCACACCTGCGCCGCCACGTCGCTGCTCTTGCTGTGGCCGGGGGCACCCTGGACCAACTGGTGCATGCCGCTCGTTGTCCCGACCACCACCCTTTTCGCCGCGGCCTTCCTCATGGCGGCGCACCGCGCCATGCTCAACTACGTGCAGGAGACCGGCCGCGTCGGCTACACGAACCTCTGGATTGTAGGCACCTCGCTGGCCCTGGGCGTCACGCCGATTCTGGCGGGGCAACTCATTGACCGCTGGCATCTGCGCGGTTTCGAGGCTTGCTTCATGATCAGCGCGGGCGCCGGCCTAATCTGCGCCGTGCTCAGCGCCTGGATTGTCCGCGACCACCCCCAGGGCGAATACCCCGACCTCCGCCTTTTCAACCCCGTCGAGCCCTGGCGCACCCTCGCCCGCATCGTCTGGGTCACCGTCGGATTGCACCCGAGCAACCGACAAGGCTAACCTGTCAGCGGTCTGTGCTCCAGGAAGAGGGAGTTTGATTTCGCTCGTGGAGTGTGGTGTGCCGGAAGAGGAGATGACGTGCATATCAGCGGAATTAGTATTGCGGAGGCGAAGGGGTCGCCGCGAAAGAACCTCGAACAGGCGCAGATCACGCCGATTGGCCTGTTTGGGGATCGCCACGCGGGGTCGGGCACGCGCCAGGTGACGCTGATGGGCGAAGCGACGGCGCGGGCGTTTGCGGAGGCGGTGGGCCAGGCGTTCGCGCCGGGGCTGGCTAAAGAGAATTTGTTAATTACGGGGCTGGAGGATTGCCGCCTTCACGCGATGGATTGCCTGCGGGTCGGGCATGCGGAATTGGAAATCACGCGCTTGGGAAAGCTGTTCAGCGCTTCCGGAGAGTCGTTGTGCCCGCCGAATTCCGAGTGCGGCATTTCCGATTACGGCGTGTTTGCGCGCGTCGCCCATCCGGGTTTCATCCAGGTGGGGGACGCCGTCACGCACACGTCGCGCACCTTGCGCGCGCTGGTGCTGACGCTGAGCGACCGCGCGAGCAGCGGCGGCTACGAGGATCTGAGCGGGACGCGCGCCGTCAACATGATCGAAGCCTTCGGCGTTGAGCACCGGTGGCGCGTTCAGGCGGAAAGGCGTGTGTTGCCGGACGACGCGGAACTGCTCGAGTCCGCGCTGGTCCAGGCGCGCGAGTCGGCCCTCGATCTCGTCGTCACCACCGGCGGCACGGGCATCGGGCCGCGCGACATTACCGCGCAGGTGGTCACGGACCATGCGGATCGGCTCATCCCCGGCGTCATGGAGCACGTGCGCCTGAAGTATGGCCAGGAGCGCCCGCTGGCCCTATTGTCTGCCAGCGTGGCCGCCATTTTCGGCCGCACCCTCGTCTTCGCACTCCCTGGCAGCCCGCGCGCCGTCGAGGAATACCTCGTCGAGATACTGCCGCTCCTGGAACACATCATTCTGGTCACGCGCGGGTTGGAAGCGCACTGATATCTGCGCCATGCTCGAGGATGAGACGGCGTGGGGAGAGAGTCTTTAATCGGACGGATCCGCCGGATCGGACAGATCGGATGGATTCACGATCCGGTACGCTCGCCGTCCTGATAGCCCGCCGTCAGGAAGGTGTCGAAGCGGCGGCTGCGGCGGGGAGGAAGGCGTCGGCGTAGATGTCGCTGAGGCTGGCGCCGGCGAGGAAGGTCTTGCGCTGCATCTGGCGGACGAGGTCGGGGTGGCCGCAAAGGAACACGCGGAACCCTTTGAGGCTGGGCACGCGCTCGAGGGCGAGTTGGTCGATGGCGCCGACGGCGATGTCTTCTTCGGCTGGCCCTTCGAGCACGCACGGATGATAGTGGAATTGCGGCCATTCGGCTTCGAGCGCGCGCAACGCTTCGACCAGGTACAACCCGTCGCGGCGGACGCTGCCGTGAAAGAGGTGGATCGGGCCAGTGTGGCCCTGGCCGAGGGCATCGCGCAGGATGCCGTAGAGCGGGGCCAGGCCGGTGCCGGTGCCGAGTAGCAGGAGCGGTTGCTCGGACCGTCCGGGCACATAGAAGCAATTTCCCTGCGGCCCGAGAAACTCTACGCTCTCCCCCGCGGCCGCCTCATGATGCACCCACGTGCTGATACAGCCGCCGGGAAGCAGGCCAACGTGCAATTCCAGCCAGGCATCCTCACGGGGCACGCTGGCAATGGAATAGCTGCGGACCTGGCCGCTCGCATGAACGAGGTTCAGAAACTGGCCGGGGAAGTAGGTGAAACCGTTCGTTTCTGTCAAGCGCAGGCGGGCAACCGTCGCATTCAGCGGGTGCACGCTTTCGATGATCGCTCGATAGCGTTGTTGGGCGGCCCCGCGCTCGGCCTTAAGATCAGCGTCGGGCCGGCAGCAGCAGGCAAGGTAATACCCCTGCGCGCGCAGGGTCTCTTTCACGCCCTTCTGCGCGGCTGGCGGTGGCGCACCTTCCAGCACGCGAATCAAGCAGGAGTGGCAGACGCCGGAACGGCACGACGACGTCAAGGCAACGCCGTGCCGTTCCAGGCATTCCAATACAGATTCACCTGTTTCGAGCGCGTAATCACGTCCCTCGAAATTCAGCCGGGGCATCTCGCTCAGGCTTCCGTCGCCGGTGCGGGCGTGCGGCTGAGCACGTCATCGCGCAGAGTCTCGACCAGCGCAACGACCTGCGCGACTTTGTCCGGGGCCACTTCCAATTCATTCAGCGATGTGACCAGGTTTTCCACCACGGCGTCAAAATGCAGATCATTCAATCCGCGCGCCACCAGGTGCGTGTGTCCTTTGCGCATGTCGAGACCCGTGTAGTGATGCGGCCCGCCAAAAGCCATCGTCATGAATGCCTTCTGCTTCGAGGCCTGCCGCTCCATGTCCACGTCTTCAAACCAGTGCGCGATCCGTTCGTCCGCGAGCACGTGCCGATAGAACACGTCTACCGCCGCATCCACCGCGGCCTCGCCACCCAGTTCTTCAAATAGAGACATTTCTCTTGCCCTTTCACCCATTGTACCGCGGTTCCCACCCCGGGCCCCGCCCCAAAAAATCACCTGTGCCGTCCACACGCAAAACTGTGCAACCGTAGAAGTTGCGCCGGCCCGCCAGCAAGCCCACACGTCCCCGGAGCGAAGCCATTGCCCTCGGGGGGCTTGGCATCGAGGGGAAAAGATGTATTTGCGCCACAGCTTAAAGAACGGTATACTGAAAGTCAAGTTAGCGGCAAAAAAAATCCCATCAAATGAGCGGCGGATATGTTAAAATGACGCCGTAGTAAGAAGGGGGGAAGTTCCATGCAACTCACTTTGTACACCGACTATTCGCTACGCATGCTCATCTACCTGGGGGTCGTGGAAGATGCAACCATTGCCGAGATTGCGGACCACTTTCACATTTCAAGAAATCATTTGGTGAAAGTGGCACACAATTTGGGCAAGTATGGGTACATCCACACGATGCGCGGCCGCACTGGGGGTCTGCGCTTGGCGCGTGACCCGGAGAAAATCAAGATTGGCGAGGTCGTGCGCTCGATGGAACCGAATTTCAACCTGGTGGAGTGTTTCCACCGCGAGGGCAACCAGTGCGTAATCACCCCCTCGTGCGGGCTGAAGAACGTGCTGTTCCAGGCCTACGATTCTTTCTTGCGCGTGCTCGACAGCTACACCCTGGCGGACATGCTCCACAACAAGGAATTGTTAGCGGAAGAACTGCACATCGAGATCCTGCCTGCCTCCGCCGTCTGACACCACGGCGCCCCGTCCGAATCCAGCCGGTGCATGCATTCTGGACTCTTGCAACGGGCTGCTAAAGGTGTTCCAGCCTTCTGCCGATGAGCAGGGTAGGGAGATTTCAGCCGCTCCCCCACGGAAAGGACTGCCCGCGTGAAAATCCTGTTCAGCAATCCCCCCTGGTGGGACGCCAAATGTGGCGCCGGATCCAACGAGCGGTACCGGGCGGGCGTGCGCGCCGGCAGCCGCTGGCCCTTTACGGGCTGGGTCGCCTCGAAGCCGGATCAATTCCAATTCGGAGACTACCTGCCGTACCCGTTCTTCATGGGCTATGCCGCCACCTATGTGGCCCGGGAGGCTGGCGCCCAAGTACGTCTGCGCGACAGTATCGCGTTGCGCGAGTCCTACCAGGCCTACCTGGAACACGTAGAAGCGGAGCAATACGACTACGTTTTCATCGAATCAGCGACGCCGAGCTGGCATATTGATCAAAAGATTATTGGCTCGATTCATCGTCTTTGTCCGCGCACCCGCATCGTCGTGACCGGCCCCATCACCGCGGCCGCGCCGGAGAAGCTCCTGGAGGAGCATCCGGTGCACGCCTGCATCCAGGGCGAGTATGAGAAGGGCGGCGTGCGCGTCGTGAGCGGAGCGTCCGGCGTGATTCCCCATGATCTGCTGACCGAGGCCGAAATGAACGCGGCGCCCTTTCCCTACTACGATGAGGCCACGGCCCTGCGCTATTGGGACGGGAACCCGCGCGGCCAGCAGGCGCCGCACGCGCAGGTGTGGAGCAGCCGCGGCTGCCCTTATAAGTGCATCTTCTGCGTGTGGCCGGCGACCATGACCGGCAATGATCCGGACGGGACCCGGCGCCGCACCGTGCGGCAATATACCGCGGAGTACATGGAGGCCTTCCTGCGCGAACTCACGGCCCGCTATCCTTACCGCTGCATCTACTTCGACGACGACACCTTCAATCTCGGCGACAAACACGTGCTGAAAATGTGCGAGGTCATGCAACGAATCGGCCTGCCTTGGTCCGCCATGTGCCGGGCCGACACCATCAAGTTGGACACGTGGCAAGCCATGCGCGACAGCGGCTGCTTCGGCGTCAAGATCGGCTTCGAGAGCGGCAACCAGTATGTGGTGGATCACATTGTCAAGAAACGCCTCAACCTCGATCAGGCCCGCGACGTCGTCCATGCCGTCAAGAAACTGGGCATGACCGTGCACGGCACATTTACCTATGGCCTGCCTGGAGAGACGCACGAGCAGATGCTCGAAACCAAGCGCTTCATTGCGTCGCTGCCGTTCGACACCATCCAGGAATCCGGTACCGCCGTGATCGAAGGCACCCCGCTCAACACACTGCTGAAAGAGGGCCATTTGAGTCAATATGACGGCGCCCAGATAGACGAGGGGTTCCGCGCGGAAAGCGACGGCATCAAAAAACTGCACCACCTTGCACCGGCCTTGCAGCGCGCCTGACCTGACCCACGCCCCGCACTGCCGTCGTGAAAGGTCCGGCTTGTCTGACGGATCCGACTGGACACGCAGTAGCTCCTCCCCAGGCGTCCAGTTCTTGGACATCGGTGTGCGCCCATGCGAGAATCACTAGGGGAACGTTGAGGGGACTATGGCATGCGATTCTTGATCATGGGCGCGGGCGCTATTGGGACCGTGGTTGGGGGTTTTCTTGCCCGCGCAGGGCACCAGGTTGCGCTGGTCGGGCGCGAGGAGCACATGCGCGCGATCCGGACCGGTGGGCTCCGCATCTCCGGCATCTGGGGCGAGCATCAAGTGGGAACCCTGGAAGCGGCCACGGTTCCCGGGACCTTCGCCGACAGGACCTTCGACGTCATCATCATCACCGTCAAATCCTATGACACTCGTGCCGCCGTCAACGCGATCCGAAATTTTGTAAAGCCGGAAACGCTGGTCTGTGCCTACCAGAATGGCTTGGGCAATGCCGACGTGCTCGCGGAGGCCGTGGGCTGGGAGCGAACAGTGGGGGTCCGGGCCATCTATGGGGTGCGCCTCCCGGTGCCGGGCGCGGCGGAGGTCACGGTCATCGCCAATCCCACGGCGTTGGGCGCCTTCGTTCCAGGGCCTCACGTGGACCGTGTCCGGGCGCTGGCGCAGATGATGCACGATGCCGGACTTCCCACGGTGTACGAGGACAACATTGCCGCCGTCATCTGGGGGAAAGTGGCGTACAACTGCGCGCTCAATCCCCTGTCAGCGCTGTTGGACGTGCCCTATGGGCGCTTGGCAGAAATGGAGGAAACCCGCGCGATCATGAACGCAGTGATCGACGAATTGTACCGGGTTGGCGCATCGCTGGGCGTCAATTTGTCTCCCGCCACCGCTCAAGACTACCAGGCCCTGTTTTATGACAAGCTCGTGCCGCCGACGGCGGTGCATTACGCCAGTATGCGAGAAGACTTACGCCATGGGCGACGCACCGAGATCGACGCGCTCAATGGCGCTATCGTTCGCTACGGCGCCGCCCATGGCGTGACCTGTCCAACCAATCTATTGCTCACGCGCCTTGTTCACGCGCGTGAGCGTATCTGCCTCAATCAATGACTCGCAAGCTTTCGCTGTGGCGCCTGTCACTTTGAGGAACGACGGGCCCGTCCTCCCAGCAAGGTGAGCATCAGGAATCCCGTGTTCATGAGCATGGCTATGCCGACGGCATAGGCCAACACCCACACCGTGTCATACCAGCTTATCGTCGCGGGCGCGAAGAGGAATTCTGTGAGCATACACTGCTCCTCCATCCGGGTTGCTTCCGTCAATAAAAGGACAGATGATTTATTGAAGCAATCCTGCGAATCACGTCCGCCCGGCAAATCCGGCAACCACGCGGGTCTGCGGCACTTCTTTCAACTTTCTCTTTTTTAACGTAGGAGCATCCGTTGTGCCAAGACCTGCCCGCTACGGGGCAGCGGCGAGAGATCTCCCAATTACCTCAAGTTATGCATACGGCGATAAGCTTATGAGGTGGGAAGACTTGGGAGGATCAGGCCAAGAGGCGGCGCGGGCAATGGCACATTCACGGCTGGCGAATATGCGAGCGTCTGGATGCCGGAGGATCCCTGTGGTGCTGGCGGATCCTGCCGGGGGAAATCAGGAAGGCGGTAAGCGAACGGAATGGCTACAATAATTACACTGTGTAAAAGGGTTCCACGCCAACGATCGCAGTATATTCGCGCGGCGACACCTCACTCTTCAATGAGACTGGCCGCCTTGATGTAGTCGAGGTTTGGGAACTTTTCGCTGAGGTAAGCATTGCCGCGCCGCTGGATAGACCCCTGATCCGGGGATTCTCCGTATTCGCCGTAAATAGCGTCCACTACGGACATCCCCTCGGCCACCTCGCCGACAGGCGAAAAGCCCTGGCCATCCAGAAAACTGTTGTCACCAAAATTGATGAAGAGCTGCGTGGTGCGAGAATTTGGCCCCGAAGTCGCGAAGGTGAGCGTTCCCCGCTTGTTGCTTTGCTTTACGGGGTCGTCCGGAATCGTCTTGTCACGCCAGGCGCTCGCCGTCTGCGGATCGCCACTGATGCCGAATTGGACGATGAAAGGACGCGGCTTCTTGACCACGCGGAAAAAACGCACGCCGTCAAAAAAACCGTTCTTCACCAATTCGAGGAAGCGGGCCGCGCCGCGCGGCGCCCAGGCAGGGTTAATGTCCAACAGAATATCGCCACAAGAACATTCGAGCTTTACTTTCGCCACGGGTTTTGCTCCTTCCAGCCAATGAGCGCCACCCGGCCGCCCACGGCCATGCGTCGGCCACTAGGGCACAATAGAGGCGGACTTGATAGAGTCCAGGCCGGGGAATCGTTTGTCCGTAAAGGCATTGCCCATGGTGCGCATTTGCGACTGCGTCTGGGTCGGCTGTTCGTCGTACTTGGAATTGAAGTGTTCGACCACCTCCATGCCTTCAACAACCTTGCCAAAGGGCGCGAAGCCGGGAGTGTACGTGTCCAGTTGCGTATTGTCCCCCAGGTTGATGAACATTTGCGTGGTCCGCGTATTGGGGCCGCCCGCGGCGAAACTCAAATAGCCCTTCAGGTTGCTCTGTTTCACTGGTTCATCTTTCAGCTTGACATCCCATTTTTCGTTGACGGCGGGATCGCCGTTGATGCCCCACTGCACGACAAACCCGGTCACCATGCGGAACAGCCGCGTGTCGTTATAGAAACCGGCCTTCACCAAATCATAGAAGCGCTGAGCGCCCAAGGGGGCCCACTCCTTATGCACTTCGACGAGCACGTCGCCCTTGGTGGTCTCCAATTTCACTTTGAAGACGTCTGGCGCCGGTTCTTTCATCTCGTCCGGGCCCAGGACCTTGCTCGCCGCCGCCGCTTTGTTCTGCTCGAGCTTCTCCTTGACCTCCTGCGACTCCTGCTCCTGGGCGGCCGTCGCGGGCTTGGGCTCGAAATACTTATTGAACATGGTGATGCCCGCGAGAACGAACACGACCACCGCGGCGGTCACGAGTTTATGCTTCACTGGTCTTTCCTCCGAAAACTGAACACGTCAAAACTCAATACACCGTGCCAACCATGATTATGCCTACCATTTTAGCGTTCTCACGAGGCCCCTGCAACGAACACTGCCTTGCGTCCAGCGGCGTTGCGGTAGTACAGGAGCCGGGGCCTTGGGACCAGGCCTAAACGAAGCTGCCGGCAGTGGATACCTCCTGCCGGCAATCTCCCGAAATCGCTTACTTCTCCAAAATGATCAGGAAATCGTTATAGCTCTTGCCGTGGTTCGCGGTAATGGATTGTACCGTCCAGCCGTCCTTCAACAATTGATCGAGCTTCTCCTTGCCTGATCCGTTGGATTCAATGATGAGCGATGTCTGCATGGCGCCTCCTCCTCCTGGTAAATACCAGCGTGGCCACAATGAATGAGAGCGCTAATCCTAGCACGCGCGCGCCGAGGAGTTAAAGTGTCTTGCTCGAATTGCGCGGACTCCAACGGATCCTAAGCGCCCCCAGGAAGTTGTTGGGCTCGCGCGGAAAAGCCCCAAAGAGCCGCACCGGCTGGCGGGAGGGAAGCCTGACCGGGTCGACCCATTCATCTTTTTCAGTTGACATTGTCTACCATTCCGAAATAGAGTGAATCCATGGAGAAGCGCCGGCCACATTACCCGCTCGAGCGTGTGAAGGGGCTGGTGCTTGAAGGAGCGTATCGCGTAACGGATACCGCCCGCCAGAGCGCCGTAAACGACTTTGGACTGTCTAAACTGGATCAGATAGCCGCGTGTATTCTGGATTTGGACCCTGTTTGCTTCTACAAGTCTATGAGTACCCACCGGGATCCGCGGCTCTGGCAAGATGTGTACCGGCCCGAGATACAGGGCGTTCTGGCTTATGTGAAGATTCAAATTGCGGACAATGACACAGTGGTGATCTCATTCAAGCGCCTGTAGGAGAGGAACCGTGCGTGACAAGAGATGGATAAACTGCCCAGTGTGTGGGGCCAGGAATTCGATGAGAATCCGAAAGGGGCTGGATCGCCGTTTCATCCCACGCGGCTACATTCCCGTGGAGGTCAAGGGTCTCGACGGTCAGTTCTGCGAAGCATGCGGAGATGGATTCTGGTCTCTGAAATCGGAACGAAAGATTACCCAAGCCCTCACGGAACACATGGCCAAGGAAGACGCGCGGAGAATCGTCGCGAGTGAGCTGGCCAGTGTCGCCGAGGCCGCGAAGTTACTAGGCGTAACGCGCCAGGCCATCCACAAAATGATGAACGAAGGCCGGCTGCGCTACGTCCAAACGCCCAGCCTGCGCCTACCCATCCGCGAATTTCTGGAACAGGCGGAACGCAAGCCCTGGAAGGCCCACCGGAAGCCCGCTGCTCGTCCCTCGAAACGCGCAAGCTCCAGAAGCGCGAGGGTTCAAGCCAAGTAATCCTAAGTTCGGCAATTGAACTGAACGCAGACGCGAGGGTGGCAGCTTCAAGCGCGACGGTTGCCCTGAATTCCTGGGGCCAATCGTCTTGTTCGCGCTTGAGGCTGCAAACTTACGCGGCTCACCCAATTGGAGAGGGCAGTCTTCAGCGCGGGACACAAGTCTGACCTGTGTGAACTCCAGTCGCCGCCGCGCTTAAAGCTGCCACCCATGTTTCCAGAATGTGTTCAACTGCCGGAATTAGGTTTAACGCAGTATCAGGCAAACTGAATGTGTCCTCCCGAAAAGCGCGTCTCCTCGCAACCATACTCTCTAACCAGCCTTAGCGGGGAGTATACGAAAAACCCGCCGGGCGCTGTGGGGCATTCGGCGGGTTGTTCATCAATATCGGGGGTACCCTTACATCTTCTGCATGAGCGCCAGGAACTCGCTATTGTTCTTGGTTTTCTTGAGCTTGCCGAGGAGGAGTTCGGAGGCTTCGGCGAGTTCGAGCGGGCTGAGGATGCGCAGGAGGAGCCAGATGCGCTGGAGGTCTTCGTCCGGCACGAGGAGCTCTTCCTTGCGGGTACGGGACTTGACCACGTCGATGGCGGGGAAGATGCGCTTCTCCATGAGGCGGCGATCCAGGTGCACTTCCATGTTGCCGGTGCCTTTGAACTCTTCAAAGATGACGTCGTCCATGCGGCTGCCAGTTTCGACGAGGGCCGTGGCGAGGATGGTGAGGCTGCCACCTTCCTCGATCTTGCGGGCCGCACCGAAAAACCGCTTGGGGCGCTGGAGCGCGTTGGCATCCACACCGCCGGAGAGGACCTTGCCGCTGGCGGGCACGAGCACGTTGTAGGCGCGGGCGAGGCGGGTGATCGAGTCGAGCAGGATCACGACGTCTTTCTTGTGTTCAACGAGACGCTTGGCCTTGTTGAGCACCATTTCCGCGACCTGGATGTGCCGCTCGGGCGGTTCATCAAAGGTGGAGGCAATGACTTCGCCGCGGACGGAGCGCTGCATGTCGGTCACTTCTTCGGGACGTTCGTCAATCAGCAGCACGATGACGATTGCTTCAGGATGGTTCGTCGTGATGCTATTGGCGATCTTCTGCAACAAGACCGTCTTGCCGGTGAAGGGCGCGGCGACGAGCAGGCCGCGCTGGCCCTTGCCCACGGGTGAGATCAGATCCATGACGCGCATGGCGATCTCGTCGCCGGTGGTTTCGAGGACGAAGCGCTGGTTGGGATGGAGCGGGGTCAGGTTGTCGAAGATGATGCGCTGGCGGGCGACTTCCGGTCCTTCGGTATTGACCGACTCGACCTTCAACAACGCGAAGTAGCGTTCGCCCTCTTTCGGGGGACGGACATGGCCGGTAATGCTGTCGCCGGTGCGCAAGCCGAACTTACGGATTTGGGACGGCGAGACATAGATGTCGTCGGGGCCGGGCAGGTAGGAGTAGTCGGGCGAGCGCAGGAAACCGAAACCGTCCGGCAGGATTTCAAGTGTGCCAACACCGAAGACGGAGCCGGCCTTTTCGATACTGCGCTGGAGGACGGTGAAGATCAGGTCCTGTTTCTTGAGGCCGCCGTATTCTTCGATGCCGAGTTCCTTGGCGACCTCGATGAGTTGCGGCATGCTCATGGCCTTGAGATCGGCAATGGAGATCTCGGGCCCACCCCCGAATTCGGGCATCTCCTCGTTGGCAACGTCGAGCAACTGCGGCTTTCGCTGTTGTTGCTGTTGTTGTTGCTTGTTGCGCATGCCTCCCTTGCCCATGGGGCGGTTGGGCGGGCGGTTGCCCTGGAAGCCCATTCGTTTCTTGTTTTTTTGCGGCGGCCGCGATTGCATACGGTCTGGGGGGCCAAGCTTTTCTGACATCGATTTTCCTTTCGGTACTCCAACCTGCCTCTCCCGGATGACCGGAAGGATTCACACTGTTTCCACGTCCGGCGCAGAGGCCGGACGCTACTCGTTTCAATGTATTTCCGCCCAATGGTTCCCGATGCCCACATCGACTTTGAGGGGGACATCGAGCCTCATGGCGTTTTCCATCATGTCGCGCATTGTTTGCGCCACTTTATCGGCAATGGCGGCATCGGCCTCCACTACTAATTCGTCATGCACCTGAAGGAGCAACTGCGCCTTCATGCCGCGCAGGGCCTCGTCCAGCCGGATCATCGCGAGTTTGATGATGTCCGCCGCGCTTCCCTGCACCGGCGTGTTGATGGCCATGCGTTCGGCGGCGCCGCGCACGTTGCGGTCACTACTCTTCAACTCTGGCAGATACCGGCGCCGCTGCAAGAGCGTGGTCACATACCCTTGTTCACGCGCCTGCTCGAGGGTGGCATCCAGCCAGGCGCGCACGCCGGGATACAGCTTGAAGTAAGCGTCAATGAATCTCCCCGCTTCTTCTTTGCTAATGCCGAGATTCCGGGCGAGGCC
>JACPGD010000023.1 GCA_016182645.1 Candidatus Hydrogenedentota bacterium
CCGGGAGACTGGCGGCCTGGGCGCCCCCTGCATTCTCGTGGAGCGGCCCCGATTCACCTTCCGGCCCCAGCGGCGCGTTGTCTTCCAGGGCGGACACCCCCAGCGGCGTGGCGTCCATGAGCGACGCCGCATCGCCTCCCTCGAGCGCGCGGAGAGACTCTTGAAGTTCCAGATCGGACTGAGTTGGTTCAGGCATTTCCCAAGCACCGGCAGCGTGCGAACATTTTCATCGCTACACAATATGTTGTATGCACGGAGTCAGTTCTTCCAAGGTTAAGTGTAGCACGCACCCCGTCCATGGGCAACGCTCATTGTCCCCCCTCCCGCCAAGTTCGTGTACGCTTGCCCAGGCCGTCCCGCATGTGGAGAATGCTCTTCCGATCAAACACAAGGGGAACCCTCATGCGTAAGTTCTTCTATATCTGCTGGGCATTGCTTTGCGGCGCGGCGTGCCTATCGGCCCAGGCTCAGCCCGCGAGCGTCGAGCATGTAATGATCATCGGTGTCGATGGCCTCGGGCCGGCCGGCATCGAGGGAACGCAAAGCCCGGTTCTCCACGCTCTCATGCAACAGGGCGCGCACACTTTCCATGCCCGGGGCGTCATGCCGACCAGCAGTTCCCCCAACTGGGCCTCGATGATCATGGGGGCAGGCCCCGAGCAACATGGCGTCACCTCGAATGAGTGGGAACCGGAAAAGTTCGACATCGCGCCCAGTACTTCCGGACCCACCGGAATTTTTCCCACGGTTTTTGGTGTGCTGCGCCAACAGCGGCCCACCGCCAAGCTCGCGGTCGTCTTCGATTGGGACGGTTTCGGCCGCCTGATCGAGCGCGGCATTTGCGATGTATTTCTGAATGGCAATGGTGAAGAGGACACCGCCGCCAAGGCGGCGGAAGTGATTGCGAAGGAGCGACCATCCCTCCTCTTTGTCCACTTCGACCACGTGGACCACGCCCTACACGAGTCGGGCTACTGTACCGCCGAATACTTTGGCGCCGTCGAGAAAGCGGACAAGCTCCTCGGGGGCCTCTTGCAGGCCGTGGACTCGGCGGGCATGGAGGAAAAGACCATCGTACTGGTGACCGCCGATCATGGCGGCAGGCAGAAGGGCCATGGCGGTAATTCCATGGCCGAACTCGAAATCCCCTGGATTATTAAAGGTCCCGGCGTGATTCCCGGCAAGGAAATCACCGCGCCGGTCAATACGTTTGACACCGCCGCCACGGTCGCCTATCTATTCGGCATTGTGCCGCCGGAGGTCTGGATCGGCAAACCGGTGCGGTCCGCCTTCGCACCCTGACAGCCCATTGCAAAAGTCCAATGCAAATAGGTAGCGTCCGGTCTCTGTGCCGGACGTGAATTTGGTGCAAATCCGCAAGGTCAGGTGACGCCCGGCACAGAGGCACGGGCGCCACAGGACTTTTGCAACGGGCTGCCAGCCCCTGGAACCTGCATTGTCCCAATCCGCTTCCAGCCATTCCACATCCGCGGCGCCAGCGTCTGGCGGCGGTTGCACTGTGCGTTCGCTCCGCGGCGGCTGTGTCGCCGCCACGTTGGCCCTGCTGCCACTCGTGTATTCATTCAAGTTCACCTCCTTCCTCCACGCCAAGGAAGCGCTGCTCGATGTGGCCCTCGTCCTCTGCGTTCTGCTGCGGCTGATCGAGGCACGAACCCCACAGCGCGCCCCCCGCGCCGGAAGGCCGCTTCTGCCGCTCTGGCTCTGGCTCCTCTGGGCACTGGCTGCCGCCGCCATGCACTCGGTCCAAGTGTCCAGCTACACCGTGGAAGAAGGAGTGCGTATTGCCGTCCTCCTCTTATTCGCCGGACTCAACGGCGACCTTCTGGCCGATCGGCGCTGGCGGCGCCGAATTTTCTCCGCCCTTATTCTCGGCGGCACGCTGGCAGCGGCCCTGGGCGGCGCGCAATTTGCCGGCCTGTTCCCGGCGCTGTTTCCCGGGGTGGCGGGCTACGATCAACCGATGTACTCCGTCTTTGGCAACCAAGGGTTACTGGGCGGCTACCTCGCCTTGATCCTGCCGCTTGTCCTGTGGCGTTACCACACAGCGCCGCGCATCGCACGCCTGCTTCTGCTGGTCGCCGCGGCGATCATGGGCGCGGCTTGGGGACTTTCCGGGGCGCGCTCGGCCTGGTTGGCGGGCACGCTCGGCATCGGCCTTACCCTGTGGCTGCTGAGGCGGCGGCGATGGCGGTGCCTGGCGCCCGCCGGGGTGGGCATTCTTAGCGCGATTGCCATGCTGCTGATCACGTGGACCACCTCAGGGCAAAGATTGCAACATACGCTGGAAAGTTCGGATGTCGGCGGCCGCGCCCGCCTTTGGTTCTGGGACGCGGCTCTCCGCATGACGGGCGAACATCCAATCGCCGGGGTCGGACTCGGCAATTTCCCCTATTGGAGTCCCTATTATCAGGGCCTCGCCCTTCAGGCGCATCCCGGGCATTTTCACAACGAGCTCCACACGGAACACGCGCACTCCGAAGCACTCGAAGTACTCGCGGAAACCGGGTGCGTGGGGTTGTTGCTCGCCTTATGGCTGCTGTGGCGCGTCCCGCGGCGTCCCGGTCCCGCCGTGGGCACCTTGTCCGCACTCATGATTGTCAGCCTCTTCAATGCCGCCCTGCACAGCGCCCCCCACGCGCTGGCCGGCCTGTTTCTCGCCATTTCCCTCTGCATGCGCCCCAAGGCTTCCGCTTCAGAGAGTCCTCCCGTGCCGCGAGAGGTCAGGGGATGGCCAGGCCCGGTTGCGGCGTTCCTCGCCGCCATGCTCCTGGTTGCCGCTCACTTCGCTACCACGCTCCTACCTAGCTATTATCTCTGCGCCGCCGAAGACGCTCATCTGGCCGGGAACAATGCCGACGCGCTCTACCAACGCGCTCTCGCGCATCCGTGGCCGAACTACCCTGCCCGGGAAGGCTATGGGATGTGGCTCCTGGAGGCCCAGCGCCCCGCCGAAGCCCGGATTCAATTCGAGGCGGCATTACGCGGGCTGGACACGGGAAGAATCCATCTGCTGCTCGCCCTGGCCGCACAACGATTGGGTGATCACGCCGCGATGCAAGCCCACCTGGAAGCCTGCCTCTTGCGCTGGCCCGGAAACGCCCAAGCGGTGCAACTCCTCCAGCAACAGCCACTGCCTCCCCCGTTTTCCCCCCTCTTTTAACCTAAAACCTTGAACCTTGAACCTCAAACCTTGAACCTCTCCCCGTGATCCTCGATAGAATAAGAAGATGCCAACCTATACGTACCAGGTCATCCACGACGACGGCCGCGCCGGCGAGATCTTCGAGGTCGTTCGCCGCATGAGCGATCCCCCGCTGACCGAACATCCCGAAACGGGCGAGAAGGTCGTCCGCATCTTTCAAAGCCCGCACGTGGGCGGCGAAAACAGCGAGCAGGCCCAAAAAGCCCGCATGAGCGACCAGAACCTCGAACGTCTCGGCTTCACCAAATACGTGCGCAGCGGCAAGGGCCACTACGAGAAGCGGACCGGCCAAGGGCCGGAGCACCTGGGCACGTGAGACCTGCTAATCCCCCTAATCCACGACTGCGATCCCGTCCTATCATTGACACAACTTCGCTATAGGTCCTATAGGTCCTATAATCCTTGCTTCCCAGAACAGGAAACGCCCGGCGAGATTGCCGGGCGCTTCCACTCCCTTCTGTCAGCAGCATCACTGCACGCGCTGCAACACCCCGCGCCATTCTCTCGTGTATTCCACATGTCCATCGCAGAACAGCAGGTTCCGCCCGCCGTCCGGCCAGTCCGTCGTGTCCATCGCCAGCGGCAATTCGCTCATGGCCCGGGCCATCGCCGCGGGATCGCCCTCATCGGTCACATACTGTTTCGCCAACTCTTCAAGGTGCGTTGCGGGCAACAAGTAATCGTACCATCCCGCGGATGGCGGGTCCTTCGGGTTCACCAAGACATTCGGGTCCGTCAGGTATTCGGGATACGTAGTCAGCCAGCCCGGTGGCGAATAGCCGTTGTGTTCGTTCTCGAACATCTTGATAACCAGCCCGAGCTGCTTCAGGTTGTTCTGGTCCGACGCACGCAACGCAGCCAGTTGCTGGCTGTCGTCTTCACCCGTGTTCAGCACTCGCACGTCGCCTTTGGTCGTAAGAGTTCCTTCCAAGGCGAGCGCGGGATATGAAAGGCGCACTATCACTTCCGACTTCAGAAACTTCCCGTAGCCGGAAAGCTCAAGCGCCTGCTCGAATTGCATGAGCCGATCGGGGTATGTCTCCGCTGGTTCATGGTCCGGTTCCTTTGGTCGCGTGTCGACCGGCGATTTGGGCATCACCAATCCAGCCACGTATTCCACCTTGCGCTCTTCCGTGCTGGTCACCAGCGCCGCGTTCGGCAGGTAATCCGGCGCCAGGTCCTTCAGTGCAAGCGGAAAACGTCCCTCGTTCTC
>JACPGD010000390.1 GCA_016182645.1 Candidatus Hydrogenedentota bacterium
AGATTGTCTGCTGTCACCACCGTGACCCCCGTGTCAATCCGTTTCGGCACTTCCTTGCCATGGATGGCGTCCACCGCCGCCTTCACGCTTTCATAGCCCATCTTGTAGGGATTCTGGACGACGAGCGCCTGAATGGCCCCCTCCTTCAGCGCGGCGATTTCTTCTTCCGCGCCGTCAAAAGCCACCAGCTTCACCGTGCCGGCCTTCCCGGCGGTCTTAAGCGCCTGGGCCGCACCGATGGCCGCGGGTTCATTCGTCGCAAAGATACCTCTGAGATCCGCATTCGCGGTCAGCATGTCATTCGTCACATTCATCGCCTTCGCCACGTCGCTGTCGCAATAAAGCACGGGGCCAAGCGCGATGTTCGGGTGTTGGGCAATGCCTTCCTTGAAGCCCTGCTCGCGCATTTCGGAGGTGGCCGCACCCGCCACGAAGGGAATCACACCGACCATGCCCTGGTCGCCAATCAGGCCGGCGAGAGTGTCGGCCGCAAGGCGCGCCCCGGCCACGTTGTCCGTGGCCACGAAGGAGAACGGCAGGTCCGACTTGACGCCCGAGTCCATCGTGACCACGGGAATCTTCGCGTCCAGCGCCTGCTGCACCTTCTGAATCAAGGCGTTTTCGTCGCACGCCGCCAGCACGATCGCGTCCACTTCACGCGAAATCATGTCCTCAACAATGTTGATCTGCTTCGCGATCTCCGTCTCTTTGGCCGGTCCCTGCCAGATAATTTCCGCGCCCAATTCCTTGCCCGCGGCTTCCGCCCCCGCCTTAACGGTGAGCCAGAACTGGTGCGCGAGTCCCTTCGGGATTACCGCAATCTCGAGCGGGGCGCTGGCAGGCGCCTGCTCCGCCACTGGCGCTGCCGCCGGTTCTCCGGGAGAAGCCGGAGACGGCGCCGGCCCAACGCAGCCAAACAGTCCGCCGATCAACACCGTAAGGCAGATCCATGCCCTTGAAGACTTCAACAGCGACTTCATGCAGTCTCCTTCCAACCATGGATGGGTTGGACGCTTCACAATTGAATGAAGAAACGCTCCCGCGTATCCACAATCTCGATACCGATACCAAGGGCCTCGTCGATCGCGATCAGTCTCGCCCGCGTGTTCGGGATTTCCTCGCCAATCATCACCTTGTCCAGGTTGATGATCGCCTGCCCATAGGGGCGGGTCTCACTCACGCCGCGCAACATATTCACCTTCACCGTATCCAGTCCATACTTGGCCCGGTCCGACTGGCGCAACGGCGGCAGCATCTTCACGTCAATCTTCTCGGGCTTGAAGGGCGCGTTGGCCCCCGTCCGCCCCTCGTCCTTTGGGGTCCAGACCGGCAAGGGTGTTTCTTCCGCCGGCGCTGGAGTTTTGGGCAACGCCTCAATTTTCGTCTCTGTCGGAGTGGAGGGGGAAACCGTCTGTTCCGGTTGGGCTGTATCCACCGCGTGTTCTTCATGAGTTTCCCGCAGCGGTGTTGCCGCGGTAGCGGCCACGGGGGCTTGGTCAGTGGCTTTGGCTACCTGTGTTGTTTCCAGGTTTTCCCGGTGTTCATCCGGCGGCGTCTGCGGCGCCACCGGAGCGGGAGAAGCACCCGCGGCCGGAGGTTGCACTGGAGTTTCGGGCACAGGTTGCACCTTGCTGGGGGGCGCTGGCGGCGGTACTTCAGGCGTGGCCGCAGTCGCAGGCGGCACGACCGGGATCGGCGCGGCCGCGGGGGCAGGCGCAGGCGGTATTGCGCTGATGGTGGGCGCCGGGGGATCCGGCAACGCCCGCGCAGCGGGTGTTGACGAGGCCATCTTCACCGGGGCCGGCACTTGGACCGGCTGTGCTGCCGGCGTCAAAAACGTCTCGGAAGTGGAGGCATTGGCCGCCTCACGTCCCAGCAGGCTGACGGTGACTACGGCGCTCAGGGTGGCCACGAACACGACCACGACACCGGCCGCAATCAGCAGGGTACTCATCCGCACGGGGCTGTCCGGCCCGCTCTCCGCATCGGTCCGCAGCAAGTCAGCCTCTGGCCGCGTGGGGCCAAGCTGCCGCGCGCGCTCCTCAGCCTGCTTCGCGGATTTCTCTTCTTCCAGTTTCTTCAGGGCGTCCAGTATCGAGCTCATGCGTGGCCGTTCATCCTACGAGATTCCACGTCGATCAGGCGTCGGGATCGTGCGGCACAAGCGGCACATTGGGCGGTGCAGGCGTTGTGCTTTCCTTGCGGGCTTCGAGATCCACCGGCGGCAGGGCCGTTGTCGCCGGCGCCGGCAATTCCTGCGTCACAATTTGTTTCGGCGTCGGCGTTTCTTCCGGGGCCGGCGTGGTCGCCGCGGCTTGCGGCCCTTTGGCCGCTGGCGCCGGCGGCTCTTCTTGTTTCGGTGTCTGCGGTGCGGAGACTTCCGGCGCGGTCTCTGGCGCGGCAGCGTCTCCGGTCTCTGGCGCGTCATCCGCGTTACCCGAAAGCAATTGCCCGAACGACCTCCCCCCCACATCCGGGCGGGCCGGTTCCACGACCGGGGCAGGTGCCGCCTGTTCTGGAACAGAAGCGGGCACGGATGCAGTCGTGGGCGCGGGAGCCGCTGACGGCGGTGCAGGGGTGGGAGGAGACGCCGGCGGTCCTGGTTCCGGCGGAGGTGTCGCCATGGTGACGCGCGGCAACAAGGATGGCGTCACCGCCGCGGGGCTCCAACTGCTGAGCACCATGCGCACCTGCCGCCCCGTCACACCGTCGATGTACAGCCCTGTCTCCGCCTGCAATTTGGCCACGGCGGCCGCCGTTTCCGAGTCATAGTGCTGCGATGTATTGCTAACGGGCAGGCGCTCCAGCCGCCGCAGTTGTTCCTTGAGCGTGCTCACCACCGGGCCGCTGCGCCCTTGCCGCAAAATCGGTGTCTGCGGGGCGGCGTCCCGCCACAGGACCACCGCCCGCCCGGCGTAGTATTCCAGGAACTGGTCCCGCGGCGCCAGCAACTGCTCGCCCGGCGCCCCGCTCAGCCGGAGGTCTCGTCCCTCCAGTCCCAGTAGCGCCAGCCACAGGCTGCCGGAAGACGTATTCATCTCGACAAAAGCCGGTAGCCCGATCGCGAGTAACTGGTCGAGCGCGGGTTGAAGCAACTCCTGCGCAAAGCCTTGTTGTCGCGCGAAGGCCGCCAGCGCTTCCGGCGTGTCGCCCGCGGGCGGCGCTGTCGGCGCAGCCATGCCCCACGCGGCCAGCACAGTCTGCGCCGCCCCGTTGCGCGCGGCCTCGGGGGAGACAGAGGCCAGCACAGTGCCCAGCGCCGGGGGCGCCGGAACTTCGGGGGCGGACGCCGGCGCAACTGGGGCGGACGGCCGCACATGTTCCAGGATTCTGGAGGCGATCACGGGCACTTCTTCAATAGGGACCGCGACCGGTTCCGGCGCAGGTGCAGAAGCGGTCACCTCAAAGGTGGGCTCGGGCGCGGCGGGCCGCGCTGCGGCGGTGGCCACCTCCTGCGTGGGTGTGACCGCCTGAGGCGTCGTATTCGAGCCGAGGATGGTGTTGGTGCGCGACCACTCGCGCTGGATGCCCTGCAATACCATCACTACCAGAATCACCAGCACCGCCGTCACCAGGAGCGGCGGACTGGGCAACCAGTCCCGCAGCATGCTCCAACTCCACGCCCGGGTCGATATCTTTTCGCCCTTAATCTCTTTCACCGCCTGCCGGATATGGTTGCGCGCAACGACCGGAGACTCCTTGGTATAGCCAATGAGCAGGGAGCGGTCGCAAATGGCGTTGATGACGCGTGGTGTCCCGCCGGAGGCGTGAAACACCAGGGAGAGTGCGCCTTTCGTGAAATAATTCTTGCGACGGGCGCCCGCGGTATGCAGGCGGTAAGCGATATACTGCTGGGTCTCTTTTTGAGTCAACGGGTGCAGGTGATAGCGGGCGGTAATGCGTTGGTTAAGCTGGCGGAGCTCGTGCAGTTGAAGTTTTTCCGCCAGTTCCGGCTGTCCAATCAGGACGATTTGCAGCAACTTCTCCGTCTCCGTCTCCAGGTTGGACAGCAGCCGCACCTGTTCAAGCACAGCCGGCGATAGATTCTGCGCTTCATCCACCACCAGCACGCACTTCTTGCCACTGCGCGTCGCTTCGAGGAGATACTCATTCAACTCGTCGATCAAATCCTGGACGTCGTTGCCCGCCGACTTGATCCCGAACTCGGTGTTGATCTTCCTGATTAATTCAAGAGGGCTGAGCGACGTATTAAAGATAAACGCCACTTCCGTCTCGTCATCCAACTGATTGAGCAGTGTCCGACAGATTGTGGTCTTGCCCGTCCCGATTTCGCCCGTCACCATCACAAAACCGCTGCGATTCTTGATGCCGAACAAGAGATGGGCAAAAGCTTCCTTGTGATTGTCGCTCAGGAAGAGATACTTCGGATCAGGCGTGAGGTTAAATGGCTTTTCTTCCAGCCCGTAAAAGGATTCGTACATAGACACCTCGCCACCCAAATCGCGGAAAACAATTATTTCTTGACGGGTAAGCCTAGCATTTCACACGAGGTTTTGCAATATGGGAGCGGCTTGACCACGGATGGTGCCGCTTCGTCGCGCTTCACCCTAAGTACCCCCTCCGCGGTTGATCGTATTGTGCTCAGTCGTCTGACGAAAGGCAAT
>JACPGD010000385.1 GCA_016182645.1 Candidatus Hydrogenedentota bacterium
CCCCCCCGCGCCGCCGCCCTATGATGACACCCCGTTGCGGCGCGCGGCGCACGCAGCCATCGTGGACACCAAGGCGGCTTTGCGTTATGTGCGCGCCAACAGTACGGAGTATGGCGTGGATCCCGCCCTAATTGCCGTGTTTGGCGAGTCCGCGGGGGCCATTGCCGCCATGGGCGCGGCGATGACCGGCGACAACCTGTTCGTGGCGGATCGCCCCGATTTGCCGGTGCCGGAAGAGAATTCTCCCGCGGTTTCCTCCGGGGTATGCGCGGCAGTCGAGTTTTGGGGGAACGGCGAGGAGATTCTCCCCAACATCGATGCGACCGACCCGCCGCTGATGATCGTCCATGGAACCGCGGACGAGTATCCGGGAACGCCCTTCAGCGCCGCGCAGGCACTAGCCGAGACTTGCAAGACGCAAGGCCTCCCGCACGAATTCCACGCCCTGGAAGGCGAGGGACATGGCGCCTGGGGCGCACGCCTGGCCGGCCTGAGCCTGGCCGATCTCGCCTATGGGTTCCTGGCGACTGCCAGCCCATTGCAATAGTCTGAACTTCACCCCCACCGTCCCTGCGTCCAGTGCGAGCCCGCATCCCCCCGTTGCTCTCGCACCCTTCAGTGCCCAGGGGCCTCAGCCAGTCGCGACTGCGGCAGGTAGACCACCACTGGCTTCTTTTGGGATCCCCACGCCAGGGCACGCCGATGCTTCTTGAAATAGAGGTCGATGTGTTCCCCTTGAATGGCCGAACCACGATCTTCCACGCGGCCATAACCATAGCCGGGGATGTACATGACCGTGCCAAACGGATACTTCGAGATATCCGCGGCAATGGTCCCCGGCCTCGCCTTGGCGCCGGAGGCCGTGACCCCGATCTGTTTGCGGCGGTGCGAGCCATTGACCACCGGCTTGCCGTACCAGTTGCGGTGCCAGCCGCAACATTTCTTGCACGGGCAATAGCCGGTGGTGAGCATCGAGAGCTTCGTCGCCCGGGCTTGCGGCGGCGGCTCAAGCCGGGTCGTCGCGCACCCCACGAATAGCGGAATCAGGACGAGCGGCAACAATATATAGTATTTCATGGCCGCAGTCTACCCCTGGATCGGGGTTAAACGCAAGAGGGGTCAGGAAGGCTGGAATCGAATTCATTCCAATTCCGAACACCATCATGCAGACCCCCATCTGGCCCACCATGAATGCGAATGGAAGCATGGCGTACGGTATACCCCGTCGGAAACAGCTATTTTGGAGGGGAACGACCGCTGCCACGGCCGTGTCAGGCTCTGACATCACCCATCGACAAGGGGCCCTCACATGGAAGCCAGGGGTGGAGCGCAACGGAACGCCCGGAGTGTGGACATCTTCACCTTGCGTGCCCTGAGGGGGCGCGGGCCTTCCACACGATGCGACTTGTCCGTAAATGTCACCGAACTTATGAAACGACGCGCTAAGGTGCCGGTTCCCAGGTGCGTCCTTCTTTGGCGGCACGGATCTGCGTAAGGTGATGCTCGGTGTGGCTGGCCACTGTCGCGATCAATTGCTCGAGCGTCAGCGGGCCGCGTTCGCTGTGCGTCACCGTATGCGCGAGCAGCTCCGGCTGCAACCGCTCCAGGTAGGACAATAATTGGCCCCGCGTGCCCTCGAACAGTTGCCGCGCCGCCTCCAAGCTGCGTCCCGGGTAATTGAGTCCGGTCGCCCATCGGTCCTGATCGAACCCCTCCACCGGCGCTCCTGGCTCCGCCATGGCGCGGCAGACGCGCCACAGATAAACGGACTCGGCATCGGCGAGATGGCAAAGCAATTCGTGGATGGTCCACTTGCCGGGCGCATACCGCTTCACCAACACATTCTCCGGCGCGTCGAACAATGGAAGCAGTTCATTGCGGGTCGCCTTCAGGGACGCGCGAATTTGATTCAATTCCACGCGGGCATACTCCTCGTGTTGCGGAACGGGCCTCAGTGAATGCTCGGCGTCATCGTGTGCGGGCGCACATACACGTTGCGATACCAGACCTCGCCGCCATGGTCCTGCAGCGCGATGATCCCGTCGAACGGAAGGCTGGCATAGGGGATGGTGAACTTGCCAATCGGCGAAGTCATCTGGTCAAAGTTTGCCTCAATGATCTTCCAGCCGTTCATGGTCACCGTGACGACCGCATTGGCCACCCTAATATCGTAGGAATTCCATTCACCAGCCGGCCGCGCCATGTTGAACATGGGCGAAACGACGTCGTAGATGGCGCCGCTGCCGTTCTTGTTCGGGGGCTGGCCGAAGTCGTCGAGCACCTGCACCTCAAACCCTCGCTTGACCGGGTCCCCTTCCAGCACGCGCAGGAAAACGCCGCTGTTGGCCGCGTGCACGAGCTTGAATTCCACGTGCAGGTCGAAATTGCTGAAGGGTTCGCTCGTGTAGCCCACGTAGCGCAGCGGGTAAAGCGTACTCCCGAAAATGTGCAGCACGCCGTCACGCACCTCGAAGATGTTTTTGTCGTCCGTGATGTTTTTCCACCCGCCGGCGTGTGCCGCATCAAGCAGGTTGATCCATTCCGGGCCTGAGGGCGGTGGGGTGGGCGCACCCACGGGCACAGGATGTTCTGTCCAGCGGGTCAGCATGACGAAACCCGCCCACAGCAGCACGATGAAGCTGACAAAAACCGGGCGCATCACCGGCGCCAGTCTCGGGGGCGCTCAGGAGTCATACGTGACCCGGTTCCGGCCATTCGCTTTGCTCCGATACATGAGCCGATCCGCACGATCGAGGCACTCGTCGGCACTCTCGTTTGGGCTGGCAATGACGGCGCCCACCGACACCGTTACCCGGATTTCCCGGCCTTCCGATTGATAGCACGCGTCCTCGACGGCCTGGCGGCACCGCTCGGCCACGGTGGCGAGGATATCATCCGTGATGTTGGGCAGAATCACCATGAATTCCTCCCCGCCCCAACGCCCCACAAAATCGCAGGTCCTGGTCGTTAATGTTCTTGAAGAAGTCAATGTCCACAAACAGCAGGCCGAACGGCCAATTGTAACGCTTCAATTCTTCGATGGCGTTTTCCAGGGCCAGTTGCGCGTAGCGCCGGTTGCCGGCGCCGGTCAGCGGGCAGATCAACGCCATTTCTTCCAGTTCCTCGATGCGCTTCATCGCATTGAGTCGCGAACTGTTGTCGCTGAACACCTCGATCGCGCCGATGGCATCGCCGAGACTGTTGAGAATTGGGCTGACGCGCGTCACCACCGGCACCAGCGAGCCGTCCTTGTGGCGCAGGAACAGTTCCCGTTCCAGCAGCGCCTGCCGCTCCATGCTGATGAGCACGGGGGATCGCCCATCGAACAGGGAGATCCCCTTGTCATCGCAGTGGGGGAGAGTGGCACTGTCAGCGGCTTTGCCGACCATCTCCTGCCGCAAGTGCCCGGTAATGCGCTCCGCGCCCCGGTTCCAGAAAGTAATGACGCCCGCGTGGTCGGCAAAATAGACGCCGTCATACAACTGGTCCAGGAGCATCTCGTAAGATAGGGTTTCTTCAATCATGGTATGACCACTACCGGGATGAATAGGTTGCCGGGCGGCTTCATTCCCAGCAATACGGTACACGATTTCGCAGGGCGTGTCTAGCGGGACCAGCGCGAATCCGCAATCCGTAATCCACAATCCGAAATCGTCTGTGCTACACTCCGCGCGGGGATTTGACGCGAAAGGGAGGGATTGTGCGTTCAGCCGAGGCGATTCGTGTTTGGCGGGAACTCCTGGGTCTAGACCGGTGCCGCGATGATGCGGCCGCGGTCGAACAGTATGCGCGCAGCATGCAGCCGAATGCCCCCGCGCCCTGCTGTGTGCTCTACGCGCGCTCCACGGAGGAAGTCCAGGAGATCGTGCGCGTCGCGGCCCGGTATGAGACCCCTCTGTACCCGCTGTCGCGCGGGAAGAATTGGGGCTATGGGGATGCCTGCGTGCTCCGTGCCGGCGCGGTCATCCTCGACCTCTCGCGCATGGACAGGGTCCTCGAGATCAACCGGGAACTGGCCTATGCGGTGATCGAGCCCGGCGTCAGCCAGCATCAACTGTACTCCACGCTCCAAACGCAGGCCCCGGAGTTGTGGATGGACAGCACGGGCGCAGGTTACGACGCCAGCGTGGTGGGCAACGCCCTGGATCGCGGGTTCGGTCATACGCCCTACGGAGACCACAGCCGCACCACCTGCGCCCTGGAAGTGGTCCTGGCGGATGGGTCCCTCCTGCACACGGGATTCACGCACTATCCCCAAGCCCGCGCGGGTCAGGTCTTTCCCCATGGGGTGGGGCCCTCACTCAACGAATTGTTCACTCAGACCAATTTCGGGATAGTGACACGCCTGACGCTCTGGCTCTCTCCAAAGCCGGAGGCGTTCGCCTGCTTCTACCTCTTGGCGGAGCGGGAGGACGCGCTTGTCCCGGTGGTTGACGCATTGCGGCCGCTTCGCCTGCAGGGGGTCCTCAATAGCGCCGTGCACGTCGGCAACGATCTGCGCATCCTCAGCAGCCAGCGCGGCTACCCTTGGGCGCAAACCGGCGGGCGCACGCCCTTGCCGTCCGCGGTGCGCGAGCAGCTGCGCCTCGAGGCCGGCCTGGGCGCCTGGAACCTGACCGGCTCCCTCTCCGGGACCCCCGAGCACGTCCGTGGCGCGGCCGCCCGCGTTCGGCGTGCCCTGTCACCCCTGGGCAAGCTGGTGTTCGTCGATGATCGGAAGCTGCAACTCGCCACTAAGGCGGTCCGGCTGCTCCAGCGTTTCGGCGCGGCGAAAACGCTGGCGCGCAAACTCGAAGCACTCGTCCCCAATTACGGGCTGCTGAAAGGCATTCCCACGAACGAGCCGCTGCGCGGGGTGTATTGGCGGCTTCGCCAGCCACCGCCGGTTCCCTCCGAAGACCCCCTGGAGACTCCGGCGGGCCTCTATTGGATTTCGCCTGTCCTGCCCATGCAGGGCGCTTTGGCGAAGCACGTCATGGGTCTGATCACACCTATTTTTGAAACCCATGGCTTTGAAGTCCCGGTGACCTTCACCCTGCTCAACGAGCGCTCCATGGTCGCCGTCTTCAATATTCTCTATGACAAAACCGTGGACGGCGAAACCAGCCGGGCCGCCGCCTGCTACGACGCATCCATGGAGGCCCTGATGAAGGAGGGATACGTTCCATACCGGGTGGGGCCGCGGGGCATGCCTAAACTCGTGGCGGACGATACTTTTTGGACACTGGCGCGCCGGCTTAAACAAACCTTCGATCCGGCAGGCATCATTGCCCCGGGCAGGTACATCCCCTCCTAATACCGCAGGGCGCCCTCGCGCGACCCAAACTGCGCGGGATCGAAAAGATTGTCCTCATAAATCTTCACCCCGTGTTCCTGCCGCAATTTTTCCATTTCCTGGGTAATCAGCACCTCGGGCACAATCAGGGGTTTGGCCTCGTCCAACGTTTTCACCCGTTCTGGGCGGCTTTCCAAGACTTTCAACACAATATAAGAATCGGGCATCTGGACCGGCTGTGGGCGGCCCTGCGCATCCTGGGCCATGACTTGGTATGCCGGCAGATAGAGTGGCCCCAGAACGCTGGGCGCCTGCGCGCCCGACGCATGTTCCCAGAAGCTGCGGAATCGTTGGAGTGTCGGGTTGTTCTCGATCTCAGATTCAATGACGAAATCCGGGTTCAACGCCAGATACTCGCTCTCGAGTTGGTCCCAGGGCTCGCCGGCGTCCAGGCGCCCGCGCACCTTCGCGGCCAGTTCGGGGGCCTCAGGAATCGCCGTTGGGAAGCGAAATGCCCGAAAACTCATCCATTCAAAATTGATGAACTCATTCTTGCGCAAGTCGTATTCACGCTGGACTACTGCTTCGTCTGGCTGAAGGGTTCCGGCTTGAAAATCCTGCATCGCGAGATAGGCAACGGCCTGGCGACCCTGCATTTTTTCGAGGATGATGTCGGTCTTAATTTCAATCACGTCCTTGCGCGCCCGGATGATTTCCGGGGTCAGATCGTACACCTCCATCAATTCCGTTTTGGCTTCCTTTTCATTCAAATTATAGATGTACCGCAATTCTTCCGCGTCATCCCCCTTGCTTTGAAAATAACGCTCGCGGGCCGCTTCACGCGGGACATTGATCTTGCCCTCTTTCGACAATTGCTGGCCGAGTGGAATGCTGATCCGTTCATCGATAATTTGGTTGAGGACCCGGAGCAGGTCGCTCTTGGTGGCTATTTCCGGGCGTTCCGTGTCCTCCATGTTCCGCAGAATGCGGAACAGGTCACCGCGCGTAATATTCTCATTGTCCACTTCCGCGATAACGAGATTGTCCTTCTCCGCTATCTGCATGCACGAAAAAGGAGTGAACGCAGCGATCACCAGCAGTAGCGGGAGTGCAAGCAAAAGCGCGGCCGTCAGATGGGCATTGTGGCGAGTCATTAAAATAATCCTTTGTTTTCCCCACAAGCATGGTACCACGCCCCTGTGTCCGAACGAAAACGGGAACACCTCAACAGTCGAGATTCAAGTCTTGCGGATGCCAATCCCCTGGGCATATAGGTCCTATTCGTCCTATACGTCCTATGCGCCCCCCGTGCGCCCGTTACTCCGCACCAGCCGCCGTGGTTTCCGCGTGCCGCCGCAGCCAATCGCGCATCGTCTCACTGACCAGGTCCGCCGCGTCGTGGTGAACCCAGTGGTTGGCGTTGGGCGCCGTGACAAGGGTAAGGTCCGATTCCACCCAGTCCCACGTCCCATTCAAGGCGTTGCGGTGCAGCGCCTGGTCCTTCAGGCCGTGAAACAAAAGCACCGGCGCCTTTACCTTCGGCATGTCCCGCGTATCTTCCACGTAGGGCTCCCGGGGATAGTTCTGCTTGTAGTAATTAAGCATCGCCTCAAGATCGGACGCCGCAAACGCTTCCTTGTAGCGTGCAAGTGCTCCCGGATCTTTCGCCACGAAGGCCGCCAGCATGTCCGGCGTCAACAACTTGTGCGCGTCCGGCTTCTGAAAATTGCGCGCGTAGGCGCTATTGGCTTGCTGCTCCGGGTTGTGCGCCAACTCGCGCGACAGCCCCTTCGGGTGCGGCAGATTGCAGACAATCAGCCTGTCCACCAGTTCAGGCTTGTAGATGGCCAGCGACCACGCCACATACCCGCCCCAGTCATGACCAACAACAATGGCCTTGTCCGCACCCTGGGCTTTGATCACCGCCTCCACGTCCCCCATCAGCGCAGCGATGCCGTAATTCTCCTGGCCCTTCGGCTTGTCGCTCTTGTTGTACCCGCGCAAATCCAGCGCCACCATCTTGTACGAGTCCGACAGCGCCTCCATCTGGTACCGCCACGAATACCAGAAATCGGGAAAACCATGGATCAACACCATCAACGGACCCTGGCCTCGGGTCACATAATGAATCTTCACGCCGGCATTGTCGGCGTAACCCTCCTGAACTTGATCCATAAGGTCCTCTCCGAAACTGAAGGGGCCGCACAACAGCAGTGCAGCCAACATGCATCCCACCCTGCGTTTCATGGAACTCACCTCGCCAAAGGTTGGCGCCAGCCTATCAGCGCCCACGCTCCGCGCGCAAGCACAGGGACGCACCATGTGCTCGCGCAGGGGGGACCGGAGTATTATGCCACTTCGGCGGAGTTTGCGGCGGTTCAGGCAACCTGCAACTCGAAACTCGGAAATCGGAACTCGAAACTATGAACCTATCGCGCTGGATTTGGACGTGGGCTTTGGCTGGACAGTGCTTTGTGGCGGCGGGAGGGGTGCCATTGGTGGAGGAGGGTACGCCGAAGGCGGTGATTGTCGTGGCGGCCGATGCCGGGGACGTGGCGCGCAGCGCCGCCGAGGCTTTGCAGACGTACCTCGAGCGCATGAGCGGCGCGCGTCTCGAGATTCGCACGGAACAGGACGCGGTCACCGGTCCGCGCGTGCTGGTCGGCCCCAGCGCGGCGGTGACCGCGCTGGGCGTCGAGGTGCCGAGTGGGTTCACGAGTCGGATGAACGAGGAAGGCTTCTTGGTGCGGACCGTGGACAGCGACCTGGTCCTCGCGGGGAACGATCACGCGCCCTATCGCGGGACGCTCTTTGCCGTGTATGACTTTCTCGAGCACCAGGGCTGCCGCTGGTTCTTCCCCGGGGCCTTTGGCGAAGTCGTGCCGAGCCACAAGACCATTGTCGTGGGCGAGGTCGACCGCGTCGAGCGGCCGGATTTCCGCTTCCGCAATATCTGGTATTCCGGCTGGATGCCCGTGCGCGAGGAGGACAGCCGCAACCTGGCCGCCTGGCTCGACCACAACAAGATGACGAGCCTGTCCTCGCTCAGCCTGCCCGGCGACGGCAGCATTACCCGCCTCGCGCCCGCCGAACAGTTTTTCGACAGTCACCCCGAAATCTACGCGATAGACGAGAAGGGCGCGCGCATGCGCGACATGCTCTGCCTGTCCGAGCCGGAGGCCGTGCGCATCGCTGTCCAGACCATCACGAACGAGTTCCGTGCGCACCCGGACATGATGTCGTTTGGCTTCGCGCCGCCCGACGGCCACCCGCAGTGCCATTGCCCGCGTTGTCAGGCAGCCATCCCCGGCTTCTCCGGCAAGGGCTTTGGCGATCCGAGCCTGAGCGACATCTGGTTCAAGTTTGCCAACGCCGTGGCCACGGAGGTCTACAAGGAATTCCCGGATCGCTGGCTCTTCACCAACGGTTACGCCAATCGCGTCCGCCCGCCCGAAGGCGTGGGCAAGCTCAGCCCCAACCTCGGCATTCAGTCGGCGATGCTCGACACCTGCACGCTCCATTCCATCGGCGACCCGAAGTGTTGGCCGCGGCAGGTCTACCAGGGCGTGCTCGACCGCTGGACCCGCGAACTCAACTGCGTCTTCATCTACGACTATGACCCAGGCAAATCGCTCGACAATCTACCCTTCCCGATGCTCCACAACCTCGCGCGCGATTTCCCGTATTTCAAACAGCGCAACGTGTGGGGCTTCTGGACCGAAGGCCAGAACTGCTGGATGGTGACGCACCTGAACTACTACGTGCGCGCGAAGCTGATGTGGGACGCGGACGCGGACGTGCGCACGCTCGTGCGCGATTATTGCGAAGAGTTCTATGGCTCGGCCGCGGAGGCCATCGAGGAATATATCTGGACACTGGAAGACGCCATCGACCAGACTCAGGTGCATTCCAACTGGGGACGACTGCTGCCCTGGACGGCCATGCTGACGCCCGACCTGCTGAGGCGGCTCGACGCGCTCGTCAGGCAGGCGCAGAGCCAGGCGGATCAGTGGACTTCAGCGCTGGCTGTTCCCGGCGTGCCTGTGGAGACGTGGCCCGACATCGAAGCAAAGCAGGACCGCCTGCGCGTTTTCGCCTGGGTGCATGACCACATGACCGCCTTCCTGGAGATGGAACGCGCCGCTGGGCGCGGCGATTTCGCCAGGGCGGTGGCTTGGGCCGACAAGGCGCAGGGGCTGCGCGACGACGTCGCGAAGGTGGATGCCGCGTTGTTGCCCCACACGCCCGAGTGGTGCCGCGAGTCGAACGGCAGTATCGAGTGGTACCGGAAGACCTACCAGTCGCTCGCGAACCAGGCGGGCGGCCCCGAAGGCGAACTCATCGCCCTGTTGCCGGCCACCTGGGAGTTCAAGACCGATCCGGAAGAGTTGGGCGTGATTTACCAGTGGTACTTGCCCGAATCGGGACAACCTTGGGCGCCCATCGACGGCACGCTGTATTGGGACATCCAGGGGCGCCAGGACGCGCACGGCTGGCCCTACACGGGCAAGGCGTGGTACCGGGCCAGTGTTTTCGTGCCGGAATCAGCGAAAGAGAAGCCGCTGCGCCTCACGTTTGGCGGCATCTACAGCACGGGCCTCTGGGTGTGGATCAACGGTCAGCTCGCCGATCATCGCCCGCGCCAGGACACGCGCACCCCCTTCAGCATCGACGTCGCCGGCCACATTCGTCCCGGCGAAATGAACACCGTCGCCGTACTCGTCAACACCATCACCGCCGACCGCAGCCCGCGTGGCGGCCTTTACCGCCGGGCCTTCCTCTGGTCGCCTCGGCCCAAAGAATAAGGGGCTTCAAGCACTGACTCGAAGCCCCGTAAGGCGACGGACTGCGGGGATCAACCCGACGCGGCTCCAATGAGCTTTTCCGGCCCCAAAGGGTCAGGGCCAAGCGATCATCGTAGCCCGCCGCCAAGAAGAATTATACAGCGCTTCCAGAGATCAAATCAAATGCAAGTTAATATATATCAAGCACTTAAGATATATTTTGTTTTCAGCTTTTTTGCCGTATGGATGGAGTGGTCGCAACCAAGGTGGAAAACTACGGGGCAGGCCCAATAGCCGTGTTGCCCTTCAGGATAACTCTCCACTAGACTTGATACATCAATAGAAAATTGGAAGGGATTTGTGGAAAAGAGGTTGGCCCATGACCCGCGCGGCACGCGGTACAGGATCGAAGGACCGGCAATGGATGGCCGGCTCATGCACGTTGTGTGCCGCTTCACAGAAGGTGGCCCATTTTTTATCGTAACCGTATATGAGAAAGAGTAGCCCATGAAATGTGAGGTCTGTAATTCCGAAACATATCGGAAGAAAGTGCGAAAACAGCATTGGTTCAGGGGCAAGCTTTATATTATCGAGAACGTCGATGCGGAAGTGTGTACCGAATGTGGCGAGCGCTACTTCCAGGCAACGACTCTGGACAAGATTGATGCACTTATTACTGGTGAGCATTCCGTGACCGAAGTCATGTCTGTGGAAGTGTTGTCGGTATAATGCTCCAGCAACCGCACTGAATCCTGCCAACTGTTCAGTGTTGGACTTACGCCAAGATCCGGCGTATCACCTCCCCATGCACGTCCGTGAGTCGGCGGTCGATGCCGTCTTTGCGGACGGTCAGGCGTTCGTGGTCGATGCCGAGGAGGTGGAGGATGGTGGCGTGCAGGTCATAACAGTAGGTCCTGCCGTCTTCAGCCTGATAGCCCCAGTCATCGCTTTGGCCGTGGGCAACGCCCGGCTTGATCCCCGCGCCCCAGAGCCAGGTGACAAAGCTGCCGCCGTTGTGATCGCGGCCAAGGCTCCCTTGCGCGAAGGGCGTGCGGCCAAATTCCGTGGTCCAGACGACCAGCGTGTCTTCATCGAGCCCGCGTGCCTTCAGATCGCGCAGTAGTGTGGCGATCGGACGGTCGATGCTGGCGGCCATGGGCGGCAGTTCGGTCTGGATGTTGGCGTGGTTGTCCCAGTTGCCGGTCGCACCCTGGGGGCCGCTCCAGACCTGGACAAAGCGCACGCCCCGCTCGATGAGGCGCCGGGCCAGGAGGCAACGGCGGCCAAAATCCTCGGTCACGGTTTGGTCGAGTCCGTAGGCCGTGCGCAGGTAGGGGGGCTCCTGCATCACATCGAAGGCCTCCGGCGCGGAGAGTTGCATCTTCGCGGCCAGTTCATAGCTGGCGATGCGTGCGTCAAGCCGGGAGTCCCCCGGGTGTTGCGAGGCATGCACGCGGTTGATGGTGTCCAGCAGGGCAAGGCCTTCGGCGTCGTGTTCGGAAAAGCCGGGGAGCGCCTCCGCGAAAAGATCGGGCACGGGCTGCACGGCCGCGGCGTTAATCACCGTACCTTGGTGCATGGCCGGTAGAAACCCCGCGGAAAAGCACCCGCGCTGGTTGTAAGGCAGCCCCTTGGCATCTGGCAGCACCACAAAGGTGGGCAGATTGTCCGCGATGTTCCCCAGCGCATAGGAAATCCAGGCCCCCATGCACGGGAAGCCAGGGAGCAAGAAGCCAGAGTTCATCATGTAGGTGCCGGGGCCATGGACGTTGGTTTTGGTCGTCATGGCCATAAGGAAGGCCATTTCATCCACCAGCTGCGCCTGCTCGGGAAACACGCTGCTGACCCAGCGCCCGCTCTGGCCGTACTGCCTGAATTCGAAGGGGCTTTTCATCATGGCCCCGGCCGGCGCCGTGAAGCCCTCGGGCTTCTCCTTGGGACCAAGCATCTGGCCGTGTAGCTTTTCCAGGGCCGGCTTGTAGTCGAAGGTGTCCATGGGACTCGCGCCACCCGTCATGAACAATTGGATGATGCGCCGGACCGTGGGGAGATGGTGGTTGACCAATGCGGCCGCGTCACGCGTGAACAATTGCGCGAGCGCTAGACCGGCAAAGCCCCCGCCGATGTTGCCCAGAAACTGGCGGCGGCTGGTATGGCAGTGGTGGCAGTCACTCATGGCCCAACACGAAAAACGCGCCCTTTCTTGTTGACGTTAGATTGCGCTTGGCGACAAGAGTATACAGAAGCTCACTGAGAGGTCGAAAGCGTGAGGGGGAGTCAGTCCGAAAATAAAACACCGGGCGCCGCCTCCAGTGTGCTATGCTATACGCCTTGCACGTGAACTGAAGTGAGCACCAATGTTTCCTCCCGCCCACAGAACGCCCCTTGAAGAAGAACAATGCCTTTGCAATGAAGCGGTCCGTACCGGCGCGTTTGATATGCTGACCGATGCCGAATGGATTGCACTGTGCGAACAGAAGGCCCTCGGCGCGCGTATCGCGGCGGAAGAGGACGCCATGGATGATTCGATTCCGGTGAGATGATCCCACCACGGGTGGTTCGCTATCGCCCGCCAACTCTTCCGGAACAACCAACGAAAGGCATGGTTTTGGCCAAACCCAATCCGCAATTCGAGAAGAGACAACGAGAACTCGCAAAGAAGAAGAAAAAAGAAGAAAAACGCCTGCGCAAGTTGGAACGTACGGCTGGAACCACGGCAGTGGAAAACTCCGTTCCGCCTGATCGTTCCACCAGGGAAGAACCTGCCGAATAGCAGCGTGGGTGCGACGTCTCTCTGAAATCACCATGGCCCCAGACAAGCAGACCGTCACTATTCCACAAACAGGAATTCATTGCTGTTCAGCAACACGCGGCACAGCGCAGGCAGGCCGGAAACGCCTGCGAACTCGGTGAATGCTTCAAGATCCTCTTCGCCGGGTTCGCGCTGCCAGGCTAACCACACCGCGCGTTTCACTTGCTCCTCAAGACTGGCTCCCTCGGATTCCACCCGATGCGCCAGCGCCAGGCTTTGTTCCAGCACGAAGTCGTTGTTGTACAGCACAAGCGCCTGGAGGGGGGATGCAGAAAACCCACGGGCGGGGGCGAGCAACCCAAGGTCGGGGAAGTCCAATGCTTCCATGAAAGGATCCGCAATACCGCGCCATACAAAGCGGTAGATGCTGCGGCGCCCGGCATCGGGGCTGTTCCACCGGTAGGCGGTGTAGTCCAGGACCGGGGTCAGTTGCGGCCCTTTGGCCTGGGTGAAATGCTGCACGCCCGGTCCGCCCATGGTGAGGTCGAGCCTACCCGAAATCGCGAGCGCGTAATCGCGATACGCATCGGCGTCCAGACGCTGAATGCTCTGGCGCCACAACAGGCGGTTGTCCTCGTCGAGCGCGGCAGGCCCCGCGCGCCGCGCCGAGCATTGCCGGTAGGTGGCGCTCGTGACAATCAAGCGATGCAGTTGCTTCAGCGAGCCTTGGGCATCATCGCGGAACCACACCGCGAGCCAGTCGATTAATTCCGGATGTGACGGCACGCCACCCATTTCACCGAAATCGCTCGGGGTGTCGCACAGGCCGCGTCCAAAGTGATAATGCCAGACGCGGTTGACGATGCTCCGCCACGTCAGTACATTGTCAGGGTGCGCGATCCAATCCGCCAGTGCCGCGCGCCGCTCCGCTTCATCCGCGGGGTCTTTCAGGGCAAAGCGCGCGGGCAGGTGGTCCAGCGCGGACAATGCGCCCGGCGCAACGAGTTCGCGCGCTTTGTCGAACTCGCCTCGCTCGAGCAGATGCACCGGCTTCGGTTCGGCCAGGGCGGCGTGCTTTCGTGGCGGATCGCCGGTGATCATTTCGACCGACTTTGCGGCCGCAAAGACATACAAGGGCGCCGGCAACTTCTCCAGGGCTTCTTCTGCAACGCCATGGAGCGCGTGAGCGGCGATCTCCAGCCGCTGCGTTGCATCCCGCGCCTGCTCCGCCAGCGCCAGCGCGGACGTCACGGCCGCGGGCAGGGCAGCGGCGCGTGCGGGAGGCCCCTCGGTGGCCGCGAGGCTGAAGGCCCCAAGGACGTGAGAGCGTCCATGGGCCTGTTTCAGCATAATGGCCAGGCGCGCGCCGGACGTCAGGGTGAGGGGCTCTGCCAATTCAAAGACGGCGTGGTGCGGCTTGCCTTCATCGGGATCTACGCCCCAGGCGGTTTTTAGGTCGCCGTCAATCGCTTTGTCGGTGCTCCAATCGGTTTGGTTGAAATCGGCGGTGGCGCGGCGGAATCTCACCTCCCGCGGTTGTGACGCGCCAGGTTCAAAGAGGCGCAATTCACACTCGGATAGATGAAAGTTCCCATTGTCGGCGCGGCCCGGCCCCTTCATCGGCAGACTGTCCAGAGAGTGCACGTCCAGCCGTAGCGCGGTGAGCGTGGGGAGGGACGTGGACGCGGTCACGGTGTAGGTGTCCTTCTCAGGCCGGGGACCACCGGCGACGATGATCCCCTCCGCTCCCGCCGACAAGACGGCGCCTTCCGCGGACAGAAACGTATCGAGCTGAAGCGGCTTCCAATCGACCCCGCCGCCGCGTTGCGCCAGCCATTCCCGCGCCAGCGCCTCGTTCTCGGGTGTGCCCAAGACCTGCGGATCGCGCCGCTCCGTCGCGGCGAGCAATGCATTCCACCGGCGCCGCTCGCGCGCGACACCGGGATCCTCGTCAAAGGCCACGTCTCCTTTCAGCACGCCCGCGAAATTGGCCTGGAGTGCGTAGTAGTCCTCCTGCGAAATCGGGTCGAACTTGTGTGCGTGGCAGCGTGCGCAATTCGCCGTCGTGCTCACGAACGCCGCCATCGTCTGCGTCACCAGGTCGTCACGGTCGAGGTAGTCAAACGTCACCGGGGCCGTACTATACGTGCTCAGGTCAAACGTGCCCGCGCCGAGAAAGCCCAGTGCCGGCGTCAGTTGCGGCTCGTCCGGAAAGAAGACGTCCGCCGCGAGCTGCTCGCGAATAAAGAGCGCCCAAGGCGTGTCCTTATTCAACGCGTTAATGACGTAATCCCGGAACCGCCACGCATGGTCGCGGGCGATATCATGCTCGTACCCGTGCGAGTCCGCGAAGTGGACCACGTCGAGCCAGTGCCGCGCCCAGCGCTCCCCGTAGCGTGGCGACGCAAGCAGCGTGTCCACCGCCCGCTCGTAAGCCTCCGGTGCGGCGTCCACCAGGAATGCCTTCACTGCCTCCGGTGTGGGCGGCAGGCCAATGAGGTCATAGTACACGCGTCGCAGAAGCGTGCGGCGGTCCGCTGGCGGCGACAGTTCCAGCTCTTTTTTCGCAAGTTTGGCCTGCACGAAGGAATCGATGGGATTCGGCGCCGTACCTGGCACTGGCGGCTTGACGAGCGGCTGCAACGACCAGTGCGGTGTCCCCGTCTCCACGGAACCAGCCAGCTCGTCCGGCCAAGCCGGCCCCGCGTCAATCCAGGCGCGCAACACAGCGATCTCGTCTGCCGCCAGCGGTGGAATGCCGCTATTCTCGGGCGGCATCCGCAGTTCCTCATCTTCGCCGGCCACCAACCGGATGAGGCGGCTGTTCGCGGCGTCGTGTGGAGAGATGGCCGGCTTCCCACTGACCCCGCCCTTAAGCGCAATTTCACGGACGTCAAGGCGGTAATCGCTCTTGTGTTTCTCCGGACCGTGACAACCCAGGCAACTGCGCTGCAGGATGGGCTGGACATCTTCGACAAACCGGGGTGAGGCCAGACACGGAACGCAGAGGCAAAGCAAGATGCTCAGCAAGCCGTCAGTTGGGAAAGAAGACCTGTACATGCAACCACCGTCCGTCTACGCACGAATGCCACTCGCGGCGGCAAACTGAACACCACGCATGAGCGATAATAACGCAAACAGGCGGGCGTTGCCAGAGAACGAATCAGGAAGGGGTATTGAAAAACACCGCTGTCAGTCAACAGAGAAATTGTAGTATGTACTACTACAACACAAGAAAGTGGCGCTTTCGGACATCCAATGGTTGGGAACGAAGTCTCTTGGGTGCCACGGTCAGCTTGCCTGGCCGTGGCCCCACGGCCAGGCAAGCTGACCGTGGCACCCAAAACCCACCAAAATGTCGTGCACCCAATCAGGAATGCCTCTTCATGCCCAACGAAACTGGTAAAAAAAGGATCGCGTATTCGGAGTCCGGCTAGTTTGATTTCCATGCCTTGAAAATGCCCAAGTAGTGGTCTACCATCCCACAAAAAAGAGTTTGGTCGTCCTGGCGGAAAAATCCTCGAACGGCAGGTGCACAGAACGCCAAATCCTCGAACGGCAGGTGCACAGAACGCCAAGACCGGCGCCCGCGGCAAAGCGGCCTTGGGTTTTCCCCGCATGTTGTAGCAGGTGTTCAAGTCAAGACCGCGTGAGGAAGGTGAGCCCATGAGCGGGATATGCCTGATAAGTCTGGTTGCTTCGCTTGCGCTGGGGGCCGGCAACGTCATCAACCACCACGTGATGGTGACCGCCAACGGCATGGTCGAGTTTAGCGCGGACGAGGGGGGCCTGTGGATCTCCCGATGCGAAGTCAACCAGAACGGGGGTCAGCAAACCTGGGTTGCGTCCGCACCGCGGGTCCCGCTGTGGACCGTCACGGTGCAGCAGGGCTCGGGGGATCGATCTGCCGTAACTGCCCTGGATGGACCGGCCCAGGTGTGTGAGGCGTCGGCCACGCATCTTGAAGTCGCCTGGACAGCGCTCCTGCCGGGCAAGGTGGCCGTGGTGATGACGGTTTCGGTGCGCGGGGCAGATCTCGTATGGGGGCTCGAGGCGTCCGTGGAAGCGCAGAATTGCGCGCTCTGGGACATAACGTTTCCGGAACTCGGTCCAGTCGCACGGCCGCACAAAGTCCACTCGATAACAACTGCGGGTTGGGGGCTGGTTCATGATGACCTGATGCAGCAGGCGTTGATCGAGGGCGCGTATCCCTCATCAAAATGCACGATGCCGTTTGCCGCGCTCTCGGACGGCAACACGGGTTTGTACATCGGCTCCGAAGACACGGAAGGGTATCCGTTGCGTCTGTTCGTGGGGCGCAACAAGGGCCGGCAAGCGGTCACGCTCGGGATGCGCCACGACATCCCCGGCATGGGAACCGTTAAGAACTACAAGATACCCTACCCCGTAGTGACCACCGGCTTCTCCGGGGATTGGTATGAAGCGGCCAGAATTTACCGCCAGGCCGCGCAGAAAACCGCCTGGGGCCATGTTCCGACGCTTGCCGAGCGGACCGGCGTGCCGCACTGGCTGGTCAACACGGATCTGTGGTATATCGGTCCGTGCGACGACGAGAAGAGCGCTGCGGCCGTATTCGATTTTGCCACGTACTTCGAGATACCCGTCTCGGCCCATGTGTACACGTGGCACGAAATCCCGTTTGACGACCACTACCCCGAGTACTTCCCAATGAAACCGGGGTTCCAAGACGCAGTGACGAAAGTACAGGCGGCCGGCGTTGCCGTGATGCCGTACATCAACGGGCGCCTGTGGGACGCCGCCACCGCAAGTTGGAAAGAAAGAAACGCACGGGACGCTGCCGCGCTCGGCCTCACCGGGGAACCTTATTCGGAAGTGTATGCCTCAAAAGTCCCGCTCACGCCGATGTGCCCGGCCACGCCACTTTGGCAAGAAACCGTTACCGGGCTGGTCAACCGGCTTGTAAACGAGGTGGGGGTGCGCGGCGTTTATATCGACCAGATCGCGGCCGCCGCCCCCCGCCGTTGCTTTGCGAAAAATCACGGACATCCTCCAGGTGGCGGAAGCCATTGGATCCAGGGCTATCGCGAACTGCTGCGCCGGTGCTGCGCGGTTCTGCCACCCGGGGCCGCCCTTAGCACCGAAGAAAACGCCGATCCCTGGAACGATCTGCTGCAAGCCTTTCTCATGGTTAACACCCAGCCACAAGGGGGAACGATTGTGCCAATCTTTCCCGCCGTCTATGGCGGACGTGTCGTTTCCTTTGGGTTCCAATATTTCTCCGCCAGCGACTTCGAAGCCCGATATCCCCTTCGACTCAAGTTCGCGCAGGAGTTCACCTTCGGTTCCCAGTTGGGATGGGTGGGCCCCGGCATTCTCGAAGAGGGCCACGCGCCCGAGGCCGAGTTTCTGAAACGGCTAGGCCAGGCACGTCACGTGGCGCGGGACGCGCTACAATACGGCGAACTCTTGCCCCCGATAGCAATGCATTGCAGCAAAGCGGTATCGTGGACGGAGAAAAACGAAGCATCAATTGAAACAAAGATGGCCCCCGCCATTGTGGCGAGCGCGTGGCTCACGCCCGGCGCAAAGCGGAAGTTGGCGGTCGCAAACGTCGCGGATGAGGAAGTGACCGTTGCGCTGACCCTGGATTTGCGCCATACGGGCGATGTCCAGGCGCACGAGATTGCCTTGCGGACCTCCTCGGGCGAAACGGCCGCTGTACTTCGCCGGAAGCCGGCAGCCATGTACCACGGAAAATTGACCGTGCCCGCGCGAGATGCCTTTGTCCTGGAAATCCTCCCGGCCAGATGAATCAATGACTTGGTTCCGATGGCGCTCGCGCGCATCTATGCACACACAGAAATGGCATGGATTGCGTGATGTGAGGCAGGAACAGCGCCTCGTAGGGCGGGGCGTTCGCCCCTTGTTTAGCGGCCAGTCCGTTGGCTATCTTCGTCTCGTCGCGTAACCTGAGATTCGAGACGAGGGACGATGAGCGAAGCGCACAAGGCCACAAGTTTCTCTGGTACTTCTTGCCAAACTCCTATTCTGGTCACCGGCGCCACCGGCTTCCTCGGCGGCTATGTTGCGCGCCGGCTCCAGGCCGGGGGTGCCGCCGTGCGTGCGTTGGGGCGCCATCTGGCGCGAGGACAGCAACTGCAGTCGGAGGGGATTGCGTTTTATCCCGTTGACTTGCGTGACCGCGAAGCGGTGACTCGTGTGTGCGCTGGCGTGGCGGCGGTAGTCCATGCGGGCGCGCTGTCGAGCGCATGGGGGCTCTACCAAGACTTCTACGACTGCAACGTCCGCGGGACGGAGCACGTGATTGAAGGGTGCCTCCGCCACGGCGTGCGCCGCCTGGTCTATATCTCCTCGCCGAGTGTCTTGAGCCGATTGACGGATCAGCACGATCTGGACGAATGCGCCCCATTTCCGCCGAGCTTCGTCTCTGTCTATTCGGAAACCAAGAAATTGGGGGAAGACCGCGTCCGGGCCGTGCGCAACAAGCTCGAAACCGTGATTCTGCGTCCCAAAGCTATCTATGGTCCTGGCGACAACGCCCTGCTCCCACGCCTCATTGACGCGGCCCGGCGCGGGCGCTTGCCCATCATTGGCGACGGCAACACCGTGACCGAGGTCACGCACGTGGACGATGTCGTCCAGGCGGTCCTGCTGGCACTGGAAAAGCCGGAGGCGGCGGGACAAACCTTCCTGATTACCAGCGGGGAGGACACGCGGATTTGGGACTTGATTCGCGACGTGACCCTGCAACTGGGTTATGCACCCCCGGCAAAGCGTCTGCCCGTGCGCAAGGCGTTGCTCATCGCCGCCGTGATGGAAGGAGTGTGGCGCGGGCTGCGTCTGCCGGGCGAGCCGCTGTTGACACGCTACAAGGCGGGCATCCTCGGTTACAGCCAAACCTACAGCATCGACAAGGCGCGGCGCGAGTTGGGGTATTGCCCAAAGGTGACGCTAAAGGCAGGAATGCCGGGTGCCTTGGCGGCTTTGGCGACGGAACCGAAACACATGGGCGGGCCAGTGGTATCAGTAGAGGTGCGGCACGGCAGGCAAACTCATTTTCGGGCGCCATGCCCAGCCCCGGCCTCGGGGCAGGGCATGGCGCCCAGTGCCACGCCTGAAGGGACACTGGTGAAGCTGCGGATGCTGAAAGCGGGCTCGACGCATGCCCCGGAAAAGGTGTTCACGCCGTATGGCCGCTGGCGGTGGATTTATGTGCCGGCAATGTTTGCGCTGCTCGAACATCCCTCCGAAGGCGTGGGGTTGGTGGACGTGGGCTACGCGCCGCGGTTTTTCGAGGCGACCCGCCGCTGGCCCTACCGGATCTTTCGCTGGCTGACACCCGCGGCGATTCCAGAGACGGAAAGTCCCGTGGTGCAATTGCGGCAACGGGGAATCGGGCCGGAGGAGGTGCGCTGGATTCTCATCTCCCACTTCGATCCCGATCATATCGGTGGGTTGATTGATTTTCCCGCGGCGCGTTTGTACTGTTCCGTCGAAGCGTTCGCATCCATTCGCGGCAAA
>JACPGD010000386.1 GCA_016182645.1 Candidatus Hydrogenedentota bacterium
AGTCAGCGCCTTCGAAGACTGCTATTGGCTCTTCTCCTCTAATAAGCTCAACCATGGCATAATGCGCCGGCGCCTTGACGAGGCCGCCTACCTCTACCGCATGCTCAAGCAACTGGATGCTCCGCGCGTGGCCGAATTGGGCCGCTTCAAAGGGGGAAGCACCTTCCTGTTTGCCGCCGCGGGCGCGCAAGTACTGTCTTTGGACAATAACTTGCTGGGCAGTCAGCCCCGGTACGTTGCCGATCTCCAAGCCGCGCTGCAACGCTTTCACTTGCAGGACCGCGTCGTGTGCGAGATAGTAGACGCCCTCGAGTACCCCGTCGAACCGGAATCCTATGACCTCGTCTTCATAGACTTTGCTTCGACGCGTGACTTGGCCGAGCGCAGTTTCGCACGTTGGTGGCCGGCCGTGAAGCCCGGCCGCTACCTCCTCATGTGCGACGGCAAATGCTCACCGCACCTTGACGTCGTTGACTGCGTGTCGCTGTTGGATAGTGCCCAATTTGGCGGCACGCGTCTTCCAAACACCCCCGGCGCGTTCGTCGTCTTCCAGAAGAACTCAACCTGAACTCGGGAGGGCGAGCGTACCCGCGAGCCGGTTGCCAACAATCGGTGCCTGCCCTGCAACCGGCTCGCGGGTACGCTCGCCCTCTCGCGTATTTCGGCGTGCGCTTACTGCTTCTCGTGCAAGATTACATACGTCGGCAACCCGATCAACTCATAGTATTCCCAGACATCTTTCACCGGCGAGGCCGACGGGTCTTCTGCCTGGTACTTTATCATCACATAACCATCCAGTGCCTTCAGCACCTCCGCATCTTTTAGCACCGTCTGGTTCATCACCAGGCAGTTCTTGCACCAGGTCGCCCAGAAATCGATGAGCACGGGCTTGTGCTCGGCTTTGGCCTGGGCAAGACCCTCCTCCAGCGAGTGGAGCCAACCCTGTTCATCCGCGGCCTTCGCACTGGCTTCAACGGCGGCCCGATCCACGAAGTACTGCTCGTTGATCATTTTGGCGGCGTGGTGGCCGTAATACACGGTCAAGCCCAGCATGAACACGCCGAAGGCTTGCTTCACGCGCACCATCCACATGCCCGGTTTCGGCAGCAGCGACAGACCGGCCCCGGCGAATGGCCAGGGCAAGGCCATGCCCACACCCAGAAGAAACGGCAGCAAGAGCGCAGCGTTGTTGCCTCTTGCATACTGATCCTGCGTGTAGACAATCGTCGAAATGACCACCGGCGCCACGCAGGCCCCCGCCAGCAAGGCGGAGATGGCACCCATCGCGGCCGCGATGAGGAAACTTCCGTTCTCGTTCTTGCGAATGCCCAGCTTCGCCTGATACTTCGAGAAATCAATGGGCACGACGTCAAACATTGCCAGCGCCAACACGAGAAACAGGAGGGCAATGCCCGCGTTGAACCAGATCGTGGCATTGATTGCGCCGAAGGCATTGGACAACCCCAGCACCACAACCAGCCCGAGCGCGCCATAGACCAGGGCGATGCCAGCGCCATAGGCGCCGCCCAGGAGAAATCCCCGCGTGCGCGACCCGGCCCTTGCACCCGCGCCGATGATCGCGATATTGATGGGGATAAGCGGTAAGACACACGGTGTGAGGTTCAACAGCAGGCCGCCCCCCAGGACGATGCCCATGATGAGCCACCAGCTCTTGTGGGCCAGACCAGAATCGCCCGCCGTGGCCTGGCCCGACTCCGCCGCTTTAATGAACGCCAGAAAATCTTCCGTCGATACATACGCCGTGCGGTTCACCACCTCAAAGGAATCCGCCAGCGTCTTCCAGTCCTCTAGAAGCGGCGTCCCCGCCACGTCTCCGGGCGCTATCACCTCCGGTGTGGGTGTTTCCGGAGGACGCAGCGCGGCCGCCGCGTCCAGGGAAGCACCGCTCTCCCAATTCACTTTGCCCAAAATGTCTTCTTGCCGCGGCATGAGCGCCTGCGACGCCGGCACGACTTTCACCGGGACCGAGATTGAAAGGTTCTTGGGCGGCGCGCACTGTGTGTCATTACACGCCTGGTAGCGCAGTTGACCCTTCAGCACGTAATCGCCGGGCGGCGTACCGTCTGCGATAGAGACTGTTGCACCAAGGAAGAACTCCCGTTCGTACACAGCCACCTTGGTGTCTGGCGAAAACTGGAAGCTGAACAATTTCGCTTCGGGATAGACCACTTGCGTAATTTGAAAGTTCGGTTGTTCCTCGAAGCTGAGCAGTGTGCCGATCAGGAATTCGTCCAGCGGCGTGTGCGCGTTGACGTGCCAGCCCTCGCTCAACATGAATCGCAACGCCAGCCGCGCGCTGCTTCCGGGATGAACAGCGTCTGTTTCCCATGCCGCCAGGTACTCGACCGCCGGCCCGCCGCCCGTGGCCCCGCCGGTACTCACGGCGCTCTCGCCCAGCCCCCCCAACTGCGCCAGCGTGCGCCCTGCTGTCAGGAAAAGAGCAAAGAAAACACCAAGAAACACAGGTCCTTTACTACACATATTCACCCAAGCCTCTTTTCATGAAAACGCGGACATGCTTGTCCGCGCTTATGCATTCGCCGGATCGTGCAAACCAATTCACACAGCACGGCGGACAAGGGCGCCCGCCCGTCTGGTGGTTAATTCTGCCTCAGCATGTCCTCCAGCGCCGCCGTCTCCGTCACGGGCAGTTTGCACGTGTAATTCTCGCATACAAACGCGGCCGCTTTCCCCTCGACCAGCGTGCGCCCACTCAACAATGGCAGGGACGCTTCTCCCTCCATGGGGCCTTCCGCCCGCGCCACAATCTTCCGCGGCAGGAACCGTGCGCGCACTACCGACAGCAGCGCGCGCGTGGCGTCGTCGTCCGCTCGCCCCACGATGGCAATCTCACGAACCGGCCCCAGCGCAAAATCCGCCGCGCACAGCATCTTCAAATAACCGCGCGGCGCCTGGGCCATGGCGTTGTGGTTGGTTTCCAGCAGGGTCAGTGCTTTGTGGCTGTAGTCCGCCACGTTCAGGAACTTGCCCAGGCGCAGCAGCGCCAGGGCCGCGACCGAATTGCCCGAAGGCTCCGCACCGTCATACGTCGGATACACGCGCAAGAGCACGTCGCGATGTTCTTCGCCCGTGTGGCGAAACATCCCCGCGGTGTCGTCCCAGAATCGCTGGATCATGGCGTCCGCCAGGGTCCGTGCGTGCTTGAGCCATTCCACCTCGAAAGTCGCTTCATACAAATCGACAAAGGCATTCGCCGTGAACGCATAATCTTCGAGATATCCGGGTAGGCGGCTTTCGCCTTTCCGGTGCGTGCGCAGCAGCCGCCCGTCGCGCTGCATGGCATCAAGGATAAAGCGCGCCGCGCGTTCCGCGGCTTCCCGGAACTTCGAGCTATCCAGCACCTGGGCCGCCTGGGCCAGGGTCGCGATCATCAGTCCATTCCAGGACGTAAGAATCTTGTCGTCCAGCCCCGGCCGCACCCGGCGCGTGCGCACCTCCAGCAGTTGCGCCCGTGTGGATCGCAGCGTGTCCTCCAATTGCCCAGCGGCCATCCCGAGTTCCACCGCAACCTCTTCCAGACTTCGCGTAATGTGAAGAATGTTCTGTCCGGCGTGATAGGGTTCGTGCGATTCGAAATTGCCATTCGGTTTCACGGTGTAATACGCGCAGAACGCCCGCCCTGCTTCCGCCCCCAAGGCATCCATGATTTCTCCCTCCGTCCATACATAAAATTTCCCCTCCTCGCCCTCGCTGTCGGCGTCCTCCGTCGAGTGGAATCCGCCGCTGGTGTCCTGCATGTCGCGCAATTCGTAATTCAGCGTTTCCTCCACCACGCGCCGGTAGAGCGGGTCTTGCGTCACCTGATAGGCCTCGAGATACGCCTGCGCAAGTTGGGCGTTGTCGTACAGCATCTTCTCGAAGTGTGGCACGAGCCACCGCGCATCCACGGAATAGCGGTGAAAGCCCCCGCCCAAGTGATCGTACATCCCGCCCCACGCCATCTTGCGCAAGGAGAGCGCGCACATGTCCAGCAGAGAAGGATCGGGGCTTCGATCATGTGCCCGCAATAGCACCTGGATGGAACCGCTGCTCGGAAACTTCGGCGCGCCGCCCCAGCCGCCTTCCGCCGGATCGAAACTCTGGTGCAGATCACTGGCCGCCTCAGTGAGCAGCGCCGGTGTGAGCGACCCCCGCGCCGCCGTCGCGTCGCGCGACAACTGTTTGCGCAGATGGTCCGTCATCCCCTGCGCGCTGCGCTCGACCTCGCTCCGCCGGTCGCGCCAGGCATTCGCCACCGCCGTCAGAATCGTCGCGAAGCCGGGCCGTCCATACAGGTCCATGGGCGGATAATAGGTGCCGCCGTAGAAGGGTTGGAGTTGCGGCGTCAGGAAGACGCTCATCGGCCAGCCGCCGCTCCCGGTCATCGCCACCACCGCATTCATATAGATTTCATCGAGGTCTGGCCGTTCCTCCCTGTCCACCTTGATGCTGACGAAATGCTCATTCAGGATTTCGGCAATTCCCTCATTCTCAAACGACTCCCGCTCCATAACGTGGCACCAGTGGCAGGCCGCATAGCCAATCGACAGAAAGATCGGCTTGTCTTCCACCTTTGCCCGCGCCAGTGCTTCCTCCCCCCACGGATACCACTGCACCGGATTGTGCGCGTGCTGCAACAAATATGGGCTCGTTTCCCCCGCCAACCGGTTCGCAGCATGGGACATGGGAATCTCCTTCACGGGTGCGCGGCCATTCTTGTCCGCGTCGCGCCACGCACCATATCGACCCCAACAGCGCCAAAACACCTCGAATTCCGCGACTCCATCCATTCCTTCCAACTTGCCCCTGTCCCCTTGAACCTTGGACGACTTATCCCCAAATCCCGCGGCGCTTGGCAAGCTCTTTCGGCCTGTGTTACACTCACCCTAGGCATTATGTTGCGGGAGAAGCATTTATGGCGGCAGTGCTGGCCCATTTGGAAGAGTACTGGATGGCGTATGCTCTCCTGGCTGTTTGCCTGATTCCCATCCTTTATGTGACGCGCCGTTACAGCGTCCCCTTCATTCAGTACACCGTCGAAATTGTGCTCTACATAGCCATCATGCACGTCGCCGCCTGGTGTATTGTGGCCGTCACCCGCTGGTTCAAGGAACAGTCCTCCATGAAAGCGCTTCAGGAGGATGGACGGCCCGTGGACGCACCGGAATGGACCACCCCCTTCTTCGAATTCTGGAACCGGGAACTGTATACCCCCCCCTGGCTGGTGTGGGTCGAGGTGGTGGCCGCCGTGCTGATAGTCATTGCGGTATTCCGGTTCCGGCCCATGCGGATCCAGCACAAACGCGGCTGGTCCTTTAAGGACAAGACGGAAAAGAAGAAAGCCAGCCTGAGCAAGCCGCCCGGACCTTCCTATGGCGCCCGCATGAGCGGCCGCGGAGGACGGCGCTAATGTGCTCTTTTTGGGCGGCAATATGTGGGGGGTGGGGGCCTCGAACCCAGGCCCCCAATCCCAAGACTCAGAACTCAGAACTCAGAACCCATAAGAGCGTATGAGGTGTCGCCGGCGGTCTACCTGATTGTAATGTTGAGCGTTATCACGCTGGTCCTGGCCATCAGCGTTCCGGTGCTGTTCTTGCAGAAATGCCCGGCCTGCGGCAAACGCAACAGCTTGGACGCGCGCCACTGCAAAGGCTGTGGCGGGGAGCTTCCGAACTACGATGAATAGCGGCCCGGTCCCGCAGGCGCTGCACCCCGGCGCGGCCCCTGCTTACGCGGAGGAAGACGATCTGTGCCTGCAATGATCAATTGCCCCTACTGTGGCAAGCTCACCGACCCGAAGCTGGAGAATTGCCCACACTGCGGGGGCCCCATGCGCACCAAGGCCCCGGGCCCGCCGAAGCGCGCCGCCACCGCCCCACATTACTGCCCCAATTGCGGTAGTGCCGTTCAAGACGGCGATATTATTTGCGTACGCTGCGGCACCAACCTGCTGACGGGACAGAAGATTGCCGAAGAACGCCGTCCCCCGGCCGCGGCCGCCACGCCGCGGCGCTGGCCTTGGTTGATTGCCGCGGGCGTCGTCGCGGTGGCGGTTATTATGGGTATGTTGCTCTTTGTCCTGGCGCAAGATCCGCTCACCAAAGCCCGCGACCTGAGCGCGCAGGGCAACGTCCTGGAGGCGCTGAACGTGTTGTCGGACCATGTTGCCAAACATGCAGACGACGCCAAGGCGCACAAGCTTCTGGGCTCTTTGTACTGGCAGGCCGGCCAGTTTCCGAATGCCGCCGAAGCGTTTGGCAAAGCATCAACCCTCGATCCGGAGGACACGGAAGCGGCGATGTACCACGTCGTGGCGTTAAGCAAGAGCAGCCCCGCCAGCACCAGCCAGCAAATCGAAACCCTGCGCCGGGTGGTCGAGGCCGAACCCAACAACGTGCAAGCCCGCTATTTGCTGGGCCTGGCGCAGGGCGCCGCCGGTCAATATCAGCAGCAAGTCCAGACGCTGGAGGCCGTGCCGGCGGAGGGCGCGGAAACAGGCCACACCGCCATGGTGGGGGTGGCCCATGCCCTGGACGAAGACTACGCGAACGCGGAGCAGACCTTGACCCAAGCCGTGCAGGCCCACCCGGAAAGCGGGGACGCAGTTGCGGCGCTGGGGCTGGTGGCTTATGACGAAGGCAATGTGGCCGAGGCCACTGCCCGTCTCGAGGAAGCGCTCCAGAAAGGCAGCAGCGTCGACATGTTGGTCCGCACGCGCCTCGGCGCCATTTACATGGGTGAGGGTAAATTCGACGCCGCCTTGCCTCTGCTTGAAACGGCGAAGGACGCGCGGATTGCCGCGCCCGACGCACCGTTTTACTACGCGCTCTGCCTGGAAGCCCTCGGCAAGAACGCCGAAGCCTTGATTGAGTTCGAGCGGATCGCCTCGGGCGCCACCGATTACGCCGACGAAGCCGCCGCCGAAATGGTGGCGCTCTACTTGGCGCAAGGCGTGGTCGACCGCGCGGAAAACGCCCTCCAGAATGCCCAGTCCGGCGGCCAGACGTCGCCCAAACTGCTCACGTTGAAGGGGCAGATTCAGGCATCGCGCGGGGAACTGGTGGACGCCCAGCAATCGTTTCAACAGGCCATCCAAATGGACGCCAGCTATCCTGCCGCCCATCTCGAACAGGGCCTGCTCTACGTCCAGCGCGAAGTATTGCCCGATGGTATTCGCGAACTCGAGCGATACCTCGAACTGGTGGGCGACGACCCCGCCGCCACCCGCCGGAACGAAATTGAACTGCTCGTGACCCAACTGAAGCAGACGGTGGAAAGCTAATGGGAATCCGGCACAGCGGTGTCTTTGCGGTCATGACGCCAGCATCATGGTAAACACTACAAATTACAGTCATCCCAGATTTACGGTCATCCTGAGCGAAGCGAAGGATCTCTTGTCACGCCGCCGCACTGTGGCGGCAGGAAAAGGAGCACACGGTACATGAAGCATCGTTCACGCCCGTGGCTGGCGTTGCTGTTGATACTCGCCTTACCGGCCGCCGCCTGGGGGCCGAAAACCCAAGTGGCTATCGTCACCACGGGCGCGCAACTGCTCTCAAAGAGCGGCCTCGTCGGCTTGGGCCGCACCATCAAGAACCTCCAGCAGGGGGCCATGTTATCCATCGAGCAATTGCGTGAAATGCTCCCCGATCTCGAAACGAATCCGGCCAACGCCATCGAGCAGGAAATGTACCTGCTGCATGCCGCCCGCGGCGAACGCATCGACCCCTACTTTGCCTACCGCCTCGGTGCTTTGGGCAAGGTCGTGGCCGAAGTGACCACGCCACTGCAAAGCGCCAGCCCCTCCTATCGCAACCTCTATTACTCGGAGGTCGACAAGATCATCACGAGCCTCACCCTGAAACCGGGCACGCGCGAGCGGGTCGAGCCCAGGGCCTATTTTGAGCGCGTTCTGGCCGAGGCCGCCGTCAACGACACGGTGATTGAGCGCGAATATGAAAGCGGCGCGGGATTCTCGGAGGTCGCCCGCTCCACGGTCGCCACGGATGCCAGCCGCTCCGTCGATGCCGTGGCCGACGTGCTCTACACCGTCGTCTCCGGACAATCCGCCGCGGGCAATGTCTCCGAAGCCCAACTGCGGCGCTACATCGTCAATGCCTACCGGTTCTACATCGCGCGAGGCAACAAGGTGGAGATCGAGGCCGCCGCGGGCCGCTTGGATGGCTTGGTGGCGGCGACCCCCGCCATGCGCGAGGAAGTCGGGGACATGTTCTCGGCCGCGGGCATGAAAGAGCGCGCTATGGTCGAATATCGCGCCGTGGTCCAGGAAGCGCCGGACCGCCGCGAAGTTGTGGATAAAATGGCAAACTATTATGTCGAGCAGGGACAGGCCGCGCTTAAAGAAGAGCGTTTCGAGTCCGCGCTCGAGTCTTTCCAGGAGGCCCTGAACGCCAACCCCTTGCATCCGGAGGCGGAGGGCCTGCGGTTGCAGGCGGAGCGCTCCCTTTCCGACCGCGAGGCCCGCCTCAGCGCCAGCCGGGGGGCGATCCAGCGCGCGGAGGAACTGTTTTCCCTGGCGGAGGAAGAAGCCTTGCGCAATCGCTTCGCCGAGGCGATCGACATGCTCCGGCAATCGATGGACGCTTACGGTGAAGTGAGCGAGGAATTTCCGGCCGAGAACCAGGAACGCGTCCGCGGTCAAGACAAGGTCCGTGAGCGGGTCCGCCAATACAAGCAGGAACTTATCACGAATGCCCGTGTGTTTAGCGGCACCGCCTACGCCCAGGACGTCCGGAAATTCGCTGAAACCGCCGCCCCCGACCTCGAGGAACGCGCCCTCCGCGCCCTGATTGAGAATGAATACAAGGCGCAGATCAGCGCGCTCGAAAACCAACTCAAGGCCGAACCCTCGCGTTAGTCTTGATCCTATAGGACATAGGGGTCCAATAGGTTCTGTTTTTGCCCGCGCAAGTTCACTCCGCGTCAAACGACCTCTCGGCCAGCGCGACGGCCAGCACGTCCACCCACTGCGCTCCCGCGCGTTGCAGCGCGGCCCCGCATTCCGTGACCGTGCCCATGGTGGTCGCCACGTCATCGATCAATAACACGCGCTTGCCTGAAACAGCATCTCCCACGACCGCGAAGGCGCCGCGGACATTGTGTCGCCGATCACTCCGCCCTTTTAGTCGACTTTGTGTCCGCGTGGGACGAATCCGCCGCAAGGATTCATCCAGGACCGCGCCGGGAAAAGCGCTCAAGGCCGCTGCCGCCAGCAGCTTCGACTGATTAAACCCCCGTGCGCGGCGGCGCACCGAGTGCAGGGGTACGGGGACCACCAGGTCATACGCGGTCACGTCCATCTCGCGGGCCGCGAAATCGACCAGGAGTTCGCCCAGCGGCGCCGCCAGCCGCTCGCGGCCATGGAACTTGAGGAGCTTCACCGCCTCCGCCACGGCGCCGTCATACAGCGCGGGAGCAAAGATTCTGCGCAGGTGCTTGTTGGGGTGTTCCCGGCAGTCCGCGCACGGAAAATTGCTCAATGACCCCAACCCGACCATCTGCTGGTGCGGCCGCCCACAGCCCGTGCAAAACGGACGCTCGATACGGGGGCTCGCCTCCCAGCACCGCGCACAGAAGTAGCCGTTTTCCTCGGTCAACAGCCGGACGCCGCATTGTTTGCAGAAGATAGGAAAGACGAGATCTTTGAAGGCTTTTGCCCAGGGACATGCGGCGGCCCATGCGGCTTCCATGCTCAAGCCCCCGCTTCATGTGTGGCTGGCTTCCGGCCGCGCGCTCGCAGCAGAATCGCTTCCGCGTGCTCCACGGCACGGAGATAGAATTCCGCCTCGAAGCGGAGCTGCTCCGCGGACGGCACATCACCCGCCACGCCCAAACGGCGCAACCGTTCTTCCCGGATGTGAAACAGACACAGCGCGGCCGCCACGGAAATATTGAAGCTTTGACTGAAGCCCCACATCGGCAATTGCACCCGCTCATCCGCAAACTCGAGCGCTGTCTCGGAGACGCCCTCCTTCTCATTCCCGAAAACAAGCAACGCCGGCCCGTCGAACGCGATGTCTCGAAGATCCCGGGCACGCTTCAGATGCGTGACGTAAACCTTGCACCCGGATTGTTTCAGGGTTCCCAGACACTCCCGCGTGTCCGGCCAGACATGCACGTCCAGCCACTTCTCCGCGCCCTGCGTCACCCGGTTGGATTCCTTAAAGTTTTCCGAAGTATCGATGATGTGAACGTGTTGATAGCCCAGTCCTTCCGCGGAGCGCATCACGGCACTCGCGTTGCCGCGATCGAATAGCCCCTCGAGTACGGGCGATACTTGTGTGATCCGTTGCTGTACCGCCTCGCGGATTCGCAGCGCCCGGGCCGCCGAAAGGAAGGGCGAAAGCGTCGAAAGTACTTCCGATGCCGTGAATAATTGGTCCCCCACGGGGATTAGGCGAGTCACATCTGCTGCGGAACTCATGCGCCGATTGTACGGTACCCGCCGGCCTTCGGCAACGCCGCCCCTCAAGGTTTTTCGGCGGCCACCGCTTCGGCGTCCGTCTTTTGTTCGAGCACCTCATAATGTGGCGTGCGGCTGAGCAGTAATGCCACGGACCGGAGTGCGGGGACGTGCGCGAAAACGATCACCATGGTGATGGTCAGTGGTACGGCCAGAAACGCGCCGGCCACGCCCCATGCCCAGCCCCAGAACACCACTGAGAACAAGGCCATGAGCGGGGACAATTCAAGACGCCGCCCCTGCATCCGCGGTTGGACAAAATTCCCCATCACCTGCTCGACGAGGGCCAGTCCCGCGATGGTGATGATGGCATCGGCCGGACCGAGCATGACCACCGCAAGCAAGGAGGGGAGCGTCCCCGCGATGATTGACCCCACGTTCGGGATGTAATTCAGGAGGAACGCCAGCAGCCCCCAGAGTAAGGCAAAGTCCACCCCCATGTACCAAAGCCAGACACCATTTATGGCGCCCGTGATGATCCCGCACACGGTAGTCACCCACAAGTACTGGCGCAGACGCACCGCCATGACCTCGATAGTATCCAGCACGACGCCATCTTGGAGGTGGGGCATGATCTCGGTGGCCTTCAGGCGCCAGCGCGAAGCTTCCAGCAGCATCAGCAGCACAAAAAAGAACACCAACGCCGTCATCGCCGCAAGACTCCAGCCCGACCAGGCCACGGCCCGCACAATTCCCAGCGCGTTCCGCAGCACTTGCTCCGTGTCGGTCAACTCGCTGGAGACCGGGATGCCGAGACTTTCCACCCACGCCACGGCCCGGTTCCGGTAGCGAAGAAAGAGCTCCGCGTAGTCGGGGGAATTTACCAGTAATTGCTTGGCGCACAGCCAGGCGGCGCCCACTCCCGCGGCCAGCACGGCGAGGATCAAGCCCATCGCCGAGACAGTCCCCATCCAGGCGAGCGATGGTGGAAAAAAGATGGTCATCCGGCGCTGGACCGGGTAGACGAGTACGGCCAAATAAAACGCGAATGCCAGCGGCATGAGCACAAAGTACAGGGTCTTCAGTGCCGCGCCGAGCGCAATCACCGCCAAGGCCGCCAGCAGCAGCGTTTGGACGTTGCCGTGCCTCGACGACGTGACCGAGAAACCTCTGCTCGAACTGGATTCGCCCATGCTCTTTGCAGGAGTGCAATCAGCGTGCCATCGCCAAGGCCGCCAGCTCAAGATGGCGATGAGCAATTTCTAACCACTCTTTTCTGGAAGAAGTGTGTTGAAAAGTGCCGTTCGATGGTGCCGGACGCTGCTGGATCAATCTTCGGTGGCGGCGCTGGAACGATTGCCCCAGCCCGGCTAGAATGTCGGGCCTATGTCCATCGAGTCGTTTGCACAGTCTGAACAAGTACACTTGGGGCGGCGGCTGGCCGGGCTCTATACGCGCACCATGATCTGGTATCTCGGTGGGGTGCTGCTCTTATGGCTGCTGGGGCTGGAGGGGATTTACGGACATCCAACCCCCTTTTACGCGGCCTATGCCCCCGCGTTTCAG
>JACPGD010000387.1 GCA_016182645.1 Candidatus Hydrogenedentota bacterium
GACAGGAACCCGTGCAATTCCGCGCCGGAATGCCCCGGCCCCGTCAGGCACCCGCCGCGGAAAACGGCTGTCTTCATCCCAAAATAACGCCCATACTCCTGCACCATGACGTCGGCGGCCACTTTCGACGCACCGAAGATCGAGTGCTTCGTCTGATCAATCGACATCGTCTCGTCGATGCCAAACTCCGCCCAGGGATGGCCCGGATCGAGTTCCCAGCGCGTCTCCAATTCAATCAAAGGCAGCGCGTTCGGCGTATCACCGTAGACCTTGTTGGTCGAGGTGAAAATGAACGTCGCCTCCGGGCAGTGTTGCCGCGTGAGTTCGAGCACGTGCAGCGTGCCCGTGGCATTCACCCCGAAATCCGTCAGCGGTTCGCGCGCCGCCCAATCGTGGCTCGGCTGGGCCGCCGTGTGTACAATCAAACGCACGTCCTTCGAGAATTCCGCAAAAATCCGCTCCAGCGCCGCGTAATCACGGATGTCCGCGTCGCGATGCACGTAATTCGCCAGTTCCTCCCGCAGCCGGCCCGCCGCCCACCGCGTCGACGCCTCCGCCCCAAAGAAATAGGCGCGCATGTCGTTGTCAATCCCGACAACCGTGTGCCCCTCGCGCGCAAACCGGCGGACCGTCTCCGCCCCGATCAGTCCCGCGGAACCCGTAACAAGTACAATGGCCATGGATGCTCCTGGAGTTTATGCTGGCTGGACGCGCTCCCGCGCAATGCTGCACTCCCAAAGATTGTAGCGAAGCCTCCCCCGCCAGCGCGACTGCACCGAAACTTGCTGTGTCCATCCACGTTGTCCATTTTGTCCATTGCGTCCATGCTGGTGTACATTGCCCCATGGTTCAAATTAATGGGAGGGTCTCGTGAAATCCTTTCTCGTCACCGGCGGCGCGGGCTTTGTCGGTTCGCACCTGGCCTTGCGCCTCAAGGCCGCCCATGCCGGCGCCCGCGTCATTGCGCTGGACAATCTCCGGCGTCGCGGCTCGGAACTGAACGTACCCCGCCTCAAAGCCTGCGGCGTGGACTTCCTCCACGGTGACATCCGTACTCCCGGCGACATCGCGGAAGCAGGGAACATCGACGCGCTCATCGAGTGCAGCGCCGAACCCTCCGTACTGGCAGGGTTCGGGGAATCGCCGGAATACGTCGTGCAGACGAACCTGGTGGGGACGCTGAACTGCCTCGAATGGGCGCGGCGCCGCGGGGCCGCCGTGATCTTCCTCTCCACCAGCCGCGTCTACCCGATGGCCGCGCTCCGCGCGCTGCACTACCGCGAGCGCGAAACACGCCTCGAGCCGGAAGAAACCCAGCGGACACCCGGCGCGGGCAGTGAGGGCATTTCGGAAGAGTTCCCCTTGGCGGGGACGCGCTCGCTCTATGGCGCGACCAAACTGGCGTCGGAACTGATCATGCAGGAATACCTCGAAATGTACTCCATGCGCGGCGTCATCAACCGCTGTGGCGTCCTGAGCGGCGCCTGGCAGATGGGGAAAGTCGACCAGGGCGTCGTGGTGCTCTGGATGGCGCGCCACCTCTACGGCGGCCGCCTGAAATACATCGGCTATGGCGGCACCGGCAAACAGGTCCGCGACGTGCTTCACGTCAACGACCTGTGCGACCTGGTCGAGTACCAATTGGCCCACCTGGACACCTTGAATGGCCAGGTCTTCAACGTCGGCGGCGGCCGGGCCAACAGTGCCTCGCTCCAGGAACTCACCGCGCTCTGCCAGGAAGTGACAGGAAAGACCCTCGATATCGAAACGGAGCGCGAAACGCGCACCGCGGACATCCCCTACTACGTTTCCGACCACCGCAAGGTCACCGCTGCCACCGGCTGGCAACCTTCCCACACCCTTCGCGAAACCCTGACCGACATCCACGCCTGGATCCTCGCCCAAAAAGAACTCCTCCGGCCGATCCTGGAGTGAGGGCGAATCGCCGGATCTGTCAGACCGGTCGAACCTGTCTGACCGGTCTGACGGGTTCGGCAACTCCGACTGGTCCGAGTCCAGTCTTCAAACTCAGAACCCAGAACTCACAACTCATAACTCCTAAATCTGCGCTAAGTCCTAAATCAAGCAGAGTCAATCATTTGACCGATTTTGAATAGCGATGGTAAGATGAGGGTGGATGGCTGTCGGTACACGCATCCTGGCAGAGGGTTCCGGGGTTACGTCGCGCGTGGTGTCCACGGCAACAGGGAGAGAACGCATGAGCAGGGTCCAGCGTCGCGGCTTCACACTCATTGAACTGCTGACCGTGATTGCCATCATCGCCATTCTGGCGGGTTTAACCATGACGGTATTGCCCAGGATGAGGGAAAAGGCCAAGATCACGAAGATTAAGGGGACAATGGCCAATCTGAACACGGCGTTGACGAATTATTTTGCGACGAATAATAGCTATCCTCCCGCCTACGGCTATCGACAGCCGAGCAGCCGCGGGGAGAGCCCCGTACCTGGCCAAGAGGACACCTACTACTTTCTCAAGCCCTATCCAACGTTTATCCGATACAGCTTGGGGGATACTGAGGACATCTTTTCGAACGGTTACAGTACCGACGGGAACGCCAGCCTGGGTATCTTGGAGTTCCTCCCCCTCGGGACCAAGGACGTTGCCACCAACAGTGTGGCGTTCCCAATGGAGCGGTTCGATGGTACCAATCTCGCGGGGGAGGTGAGCGCGCAGTTGGAGGCGGAGCATCGCCCGCTTGTTTATGTTCCTGTCAATTCGCGCCAGTTTGCGATAGCGAGAAAGTACTGGATTAGGAACAATGATTTTCTCGCTCAAAGCTGGAACCCGGCCGATCCGGATCTGGTATCTGTCAGCTTTCCGCCAGCCAATTATGATGCGTTTGTGCTGATTAGTGTGGGCCCCAACGGGAATACGGGGGGTGTTGTCTCGGAGGGACTGGGTTCCTCGCCTTTTACCGACCCTGACGCTTATCACCTGGCGGCGCTGCGCACTTATTTTCTCGCGACCCGCGATTTGAACGGCAACGGCGAATTGGACTTCGAATTCGAGGCGCGCAGCCAAAAGTTTGAAGCGGAGCAGCTATATCAAGTGAACGGAGTTTCCGCGAGCAATGCGGAACTACCCAATGGTGATCGGCTTTATGGTCCGCTCATCTATGTAAGCAAATAGACGGCCAGGCGCCAAGTGACTTTATCCGGCGGGCAGGCCCCAGGGCCTGCCCGTC
>JACPGD010000388.1 GCA_016182645.1 Candidatus Hydrogenedentota bacterium
CAGAATCGAGGAGGTGGAGTTCCAAGTGCTGCAGTGACAGGCGCCGCAGGGGCCGGGCGCTGAAAGGGTTCCAGCCATGGGAGAGCGTCAGGCCGCTGGCCGCCAGCAGCGGCGATCCTTCGAGAATGTTCGGGTCGCGCACCGTAATGCGCTCCAGGGCCAGAGGGTTGCCCAGCGAGATTCCGAGGGCATCCACCTTGGCGACGATAGCACGTTCGGCGATCTCCGCGATGACTGCGTGCTGGATCCATTCGAGACTGGACAGCACCAGCAAGCCGGTCACCAATACCAGCAGCGTCACGCCAGCCACCAAGAGGCGGACACGAAAGTTGGTCTTCTTTTTCGGCGGGACGGTCATGGGGCCTTCCGCACGTCTGCTCGAAGTCCTTTCGGCGCTCTGGTACCTTCGTCCTTGGCTTCCGTCCCCTCCAGGCTTCAGGACTTCGGTTGGTCCTTCGCCGGCGCCACCTTGATCTCCATTCTACCAATTACCGGAATCAATCGCGCCTGTTGGAAAAGATCGCCTTCCGCCAGTTTGATGTGGGTGACATCGGCCACGGGCTGGTTGAAAGTGGGGTCCACATCAATCCACGTCCCCACCCAGACTTTTGCCCACTGGTGGAAATAGAAGCCAGGCTGCACGCCTTCCACATAGACCAGGCCCGCGACTTCACGCGCCGGCAAGCCTGCCGCGCGCGCCAGACCGATAAAGAGAATGCTGTGTTCCGTGCAATCCCCTTCCATGCTGTCCAATACCTCCAAGGCGTTGGTGAGTCGCGCGGAAAAGGTGCTGCGCGTGTTCTTGTAGACCCAATCGCAGAGCTTGTTCGAAATCTTCAGCGAGTCTTTTTCTTCCCCAATGATTTCGTGGGCTTTTTCTACCAGCTTCGGATTGTCAGACTGGATAAACGGTGTTGGCAGAAGCCAGTGCACCACCTCAGGGTCTTCCACCGGCAGCTTCACCGGCGTCAGCTTCTTTACGTCGATCTGGTGAGACTCAAAGAGAAACGACTCTCCCTGCACGGTCACGGACTGACGCTCGTCATTGAACAGATGGTCCGCGGTGAGCGGCGCCTTGAGAACGAGCCTCAACGACTCGCGCTTGCGCGGGTCTTTGATCGGCTCATCCACTAGCGCGGCATTCGAGACGATCACGTCATTGTTGTAATCAACGTCCTTGGCGATCTCCTCGGGTTCGAGGCGCATCGTGATAATGCCGGCCACAACGTCCTCGAGTGTCGTGCCATCCTCCGCGACGTGGGAAATCGTTTCAACGCCCATCAGGTCGAGGACGGTCTTGATCTTGTAGACCCGCGTTTCCACGCCCTCGAAAACCTTTTGTTCTTTTGCAAGAATATAGCTGGTCCCGGAGATCTCCCGCTGGTACATCGGCTCGAAGACGCTGAAACTCAGGCTGTCCCCCACTTTCGGCGCCTCCTTCACCCATCGTGCGTATTTGATCGCGTCTGCCAGCGTCTCTTTGGGTTTCGGCAGTGATACCGTCGAAGTGGTCCCGCTGATCATGCTCTCCAGCGTGAGCAATTCTCCCTGGACCTTCGCGTGGAACTCGGACACGCCCGCGGGATCAGTGATTTCCGAATCGATGCTGATCAACGCACCGTCCGCGGCGTACGCACGCCGGGAATAGATGTGCATGTCCTGCTTCACGCCGGCCATCGTAATGCGGAAGCGGGAATCTTCCACGGCGACGAGCGCGCCCTCCTCCCGGCGCAGCGCGTTCAGAGAATACCCCGCTTTCTCGCCGTTGAGATACAGGCCATACCAGCTTTCACCCAGATAATCGTCAATCTCCAGGCTTTGCGCGGCCAGCACACGTGGAAACAAAAACACGGCCATCAGCAAGACTTTCTTCATCACTTGAATCGCCCTTGGGAGAGAATGGTTGCCGAAATGTCAAGATGGAGCTGTATTATGACATATTGAAGTCCGCGCGTCACATTTTGAAGAGGCTATGGTCCTCTTGGCAGAGTGAGAGCGTCAATGGGAATGCTATAATGATTGGCGTGCAACAGCGACGAGGATGATGTGTCAACTATTGAGAGAATTCGGGAAAGGATTCGAAGCCGAGAGTATTATTTGTCGTCTCATGCTGAGGAAGAAATGGCGGAGGACAAGTTTGAGCGACGCGATCTGGAGAGCGCGATCTTGAAAGGTTTTGTGGAAAGAAAATCAACATATGACCCGAGGGGCACGCGATATCGGATCGAAGGGCCCCGCCAACGATGGTCGCTTCATGCACGTATTGTGCCGTTTCCAGCCGTAAGGTGACCTCGTGATCATAACTGTCTACGAGAAAGGGCAGCCAACATGAAATGCACATACTGCGATGGTGAAACAATCACGAAAAGGGTGAGAAAGCAACAATGGTTGAATGGCAAACTTTACATTATTGAAAACGTGAAAGCAGAGGTCTGCCCGGAATGTGGTGAACGTTATTATCACGCCGCCGTCCTGGATACTATAGACTCAATGATTGCCGGCGACCACACGGTGAAAGAGGTACTGGCCGTTGAAGTGCTCACCGCCTGACGATAGTGGCCCGGCTTTCCGAATGCGTTGCAGCCAGGCACGTCTGTGGGGTGAAAAATGGCTCTGACGAGGCGACGTTTCTTGTCGGGTGTGGCGTACGCCGCGACTACGGGGCTTGTGGGTGAGCTTCTGGCCTCCTCGCAAGCGTCCGCCGACGGGCCGCTGCATGTATTTCTCGTGACCATAGATACCATCCGGGCGGACCACCTGCCCATGTATGGCTATCCCCGGAATACCGCGCCTTTCTTGGATAAACTCTCGAAGGAAAGCGTGCTCTTCCGGCGTGCGGTGAGCAGTTGTTCGCACACCAACCCGGCGCACCTTTCCATCCTGTCAGGGTTGCAGCCGCCGCAGCACAAGCTGCACACGAATATAGAAGAGAACTTCTCGCCGAGCGTGCGGCTGGCGTCGCAGGTGTTCCACGAGAAGGGTTTTGCCACGGCAGCCTGCTGCAGCGTGCGCTGGTTAAAAGTGTTTGAGCGCGGATTTGATCATTTTGTGTATTACCCAAACCAGCGCACCGCCGAGGACAAAACGGCACTCTATTATCCGGCGGCGACCACGGTGAACCATGCACTCGCCTGGCTCGAGCAGCGCACACCCGAAGAGCCGCTGTTCTTGTGGGTCCATTTCTTCGATCCGCATCGGCCCTTGCACGCCCCCGCGCCGCATACGGCGGAGATGGAGATACGCACGCCCGAAGAGCGCTCTCAATTGTTGGATCACTGGCAGAAGGTCCAGCACAAGACGCTGGGCGAATGGAAGGGGAACCTGGATGCCTTTGTGGCGGAACACAACGCCTACGATGCGGAAATCCACTACCTGGACGCGGAATTGGAACGGCTTTACCACTGGGCGCAGGAACACGGCCTCAACCAGGATTCACTGTGGATCATCACGGGGGACCACGGCGAAGGGTTGGGCGGGCACAATTATCGCGACCACGGCATGTATCTCTATCAAGAGGAATTGCTGGTCCCGTTGTTAATCCACGATGGTTCCGGAAGATTTCGGCCGCGGGTCGTCGAGGAACTCGTGGCGCATGTGGATCTCGTGCCAACGCTTGGCGCGCTCTACCAATGGCCGGAATTCGTGCAGCCGTGGAGTCCGACGCCGGGCGTGGGGCTGCTACCCCTCCTCGAAGGCAAGATCGACCGCTGGCCGGTCCCCCGACTCTGCTTTGCGCAACGCCAGCATCGCTATCCGCAAGGCTACAGCACCCAATGGGAACCTGATCCGATCTACTGCTTGCAGAGTTCACAATGCAAATACATCGTGCATACAAACGGCCAGGATGAATGCTATGATCTAAGCACCGACCCCGGTGAACTCGTCAATGTAATCAGCAAGGGAAACCCATGCTGTCTTCAGATGGGCGCGCTGGCGCGGGCGGCATTTCAGACGTTGACGGAATCCGCGCAAGATGTCGCCCCGCCTGAGTTCACCGGTGAGTACGGAGAGCATCTGAAGGCGCTGGGCTACTTGTAGTGGCTGCCCGGAGTTGCCAGAAATGCATGCACAGGACTCCATGGTAATGCGCGTGACACGCCGCGACTTCATAGCAACTACCGCCATGTGCGGTTTAGGTGCGCTTACCTATTCACCCCCCATCAACGCGCACACCCAGCCGAGCGTTGCCGTCATTGGCTGCGGACAGCGCGGTCTCCGACACGTGGACACCCTCCGGCGGTTTGCGCGCGGCCAAGTGGTACGCTCACTCCTGGTGTGCGATATGAACCCCGAAGCACTGTCGCGAGCCCAAGCCATCAGCGGTGCAAAAGGAACGCGCGACTGGGAACGTGCGGTGGAAGATCCCGCCGTGGACGCACTCGTAATTGCGACACCCGCGGCCTGTCACGCGCCGATGGTCTTGGCAGCGCTTGACAGGGGTAAGCACGTCTTCTGCGAGGCCCCTCTCGCACTGGACGTCCGAACGGCGGCCACAATGGCCCAGGCCGCCTCGATGGGCTCGATGGTCGTGGGCGCGTGCGGCCTGGAGATGTTCTTCCACCTTCAACCTCTCGCCACGCTTGCGCGGCAAGGGGTGCTTGGCGACTTGCGCTGGGGGCATGCCTACGCGCAGCAGGACGAATTCGCCAAGGCAGCCGACCCGCAGACGGCGCGCGGCCAGATAGTTGCCGCTACATTCAAGGGATTATTGCCGCACATGATGATTCTGGGGGGGGCATCGCCTGACCGTGTCAGCACGTTGGGGATGGTCAGCGCTGGTATTCCCGGGTTACCGGACAAATTCTCAGCGGAGATTAGTCTTGCGTCCGGCCTCACACTCATGTTGCAGTGCGGGGGTCATCTTCCCACGGAGTTGTTTCCCGTACTGCGGGGCACTCGGGCCAGCCTGGAACTTCGCAGCCATCGCTCCCTCTTGCATCACAACGATGGACACATCGAACGGCTTTACCTGGGATCGCCCGCCCTGGTTCCCGGTGCGGACCCAACCACCCACACACTTGCGGCCTGGCTGACGTTGGTTGATCGTCCTGCGCTGCGTGAACCATGCTGCAAAGCCCTTTTCGCCGCGCAGCTTATCGCTTGCCAGACCGTGGAATCGTTTCAAGCCAACGCTCTTCTGATTTAGTTGCCGCTGTTTCTTCTGCCCTTCCATTTCCGGTTTCGTTCCAGCTAGACTATCAGTCGTTCTTAGCACAACGTATCCCGCTGGAGAGTCACGATGGGCAACTTCTTGGATAGACGCGGTTTCCTGAAGTCAACAGCGCTGGGGGCGGGGATGGCGCTCAGCACCTCCGCCGTACACGCGGCGCCGGTCGAAAAAAAGTACCAGGACAACACCAGTCCTTGGCCGCTCGTGATGAACGCGAGCACGATCCGGCCCGCGCCGGTGCGCACCAAGATCCAAGTCACTGCCGACGCCGGCTGGGATGGCATCGAATTGTGGATGCAAGACCTGGAAGCGCACGAGAAGGAAGGCGGCAGCCTGAAAGAACTCGCGCAGGAAATCAAGGAAAAGGGGCTTTACGTCAACAACATCATCGGCCTATGGGGCTGCATGCCGCCCGGCGAGGATGAGTGGAACGCCCAGTTGGTCAAGACACGGAACATGATGCGCATGTGCCATGAAGTAGGCTCCCCGAGTGTAGCGGCACTGCCATTTCCGGATCGCGAAGACTTCGATCTGGCATGGGGCGCGGTGAAGTATAAGGAGTTGATGAAGATCGGCCGCGAAGAGTATGACCTGCGCGTCGCCTTCGAATTCATCGGGTTCCTGAAGGGCGTCCACCGCTTGGGCCAGGCGGCCGCCGTGGCCATTGATGCCGACGAGCGCGACGCCGGCCTGATCATGGATACCTTTCACCTCTACCGCGGTGGCAGTGGTTTTTCAGGGATTAAGCATCTCGACCCACGCTTCATGGCCGATTTTCACTGGAACGACGTCCCTGCAACGCCTGGACAATTTGAATTGAAGGACAAGGACCGCATTTATCCCGGCGATGGGATTTTGCCGCTAACCCAGGCGCTCAAAGACCTCGCCGACGTCGGCTACACGGGACCGCTCTCGCTCGAGCTCTTTAATGAGACCTTGTGGGCGCAGGACCCGGCGCAAGTGGCGCATGATGGGCTCGCCAAGATGCGCTCGAATATTGCGGCAGCGGGAGTATAATCAATGAACAGCGCGAAGCTGTGGTCAAACAGGTTGAATCAACTAACATGTGAAGGAGCGCAACATGGATCTTCCAGAGCGAATTCATATCGGAGCTGACGACAAGCCCTGCATCCGGGACACGGGCATCACGGTTGAGCACGTGATCGGGCTCCTGGCGCAGGGCTGGACGAAGAACGAGATCCTGACGAAACACGCGAATATCTCCATTGACGATATTCGCGCTTGTTTTAAGTATGTGGCGATGGTGTTGCACGAACAATCGGCTATCCACGCGTCCTAGGTCAAGTGCCGCGGGCCTCTTGTCTTTGTTGCATTCTATCGGACGGATCAGTCGGATCGGACTGATCGGGCGGGTAGTGGCCGCATTGTGGGGATGGGCGGGAGTTATAACCCCGTGTGCCCGAAGCCCCCGTCGCCGCGCGGAGTGTGTTCAAGGGTCCGCGTCTCTTTCCAGACAACGCGCGTGTAGGGGGCAACAATCAACTGGGCGATGCGGTCGCCCCGTTTCACGACAAAGTCCTCCTGTCCGTGATTGATCAGGATGACGCGGATCTCGCCCCGGTAATCAGCGTCAATGGTGCCGGGGCTGTTGACCATCGTGATTCCATGGCGGATAGCGAGACCGCTTCGGGGACGGACCTGGGCCTCATAGCCCTCGGGCAACGCAATGCGCAGTCCGGTTGGTACGAGGACGCGCTCGCCGGGCGGCAAGGTCAGCGGGGCCTTTAAGGCGGCCCGCAGGTCCATGCCCGCCGCGCCGGTGGTCTCATAGCTGGGCAGCGGAATATCTTCACAGCCTGGTTCACGCGAGATGGAGACGGGCACCTCCACGCTCACAACAGGACCCGATCCGCGACATGCCCATTGACCGGCCCCAAGACAGTCACCGTCGTCGTCTGCGGTTTGAAGGCTTTCTGGGCATGGGCCTGGACGTCTGTTTCAGTGACGGCATCCAGTCGCTGAATGATTTCATCGATGGAAACAATGCGATCATGGTAGATAAGCGACTTCGCCATGCGCGACATGCGCGTCGAAGTGCTCTCGAGCGCCATCAGCATGTTGCCCTTCAGTTGCTGCCGGTTCATCTCGAGTTCTTCCGGGGAGATCCCGTCATCCCGGAGGCGCCGAAGCGACTCGTAGACCAACTCCATCGCCCGCGCCAGGTTCTCCGGCGCAATGGCCGCGTAAACCCCAAGCATGCCCGCGGAAGCATGGAAAGCATTGAAGGTGTAGATGGAATAGGCCAACCCTTCGTCCTCGCGAATGCGCTCGAAGAGCCACGAGGTGGAACCGCCTCCCAGGATGCTGCTGACGAGTTCGCAGGTGTAGCGCTCCTCTTCGAGCACCGTCGGCGCGGGGAACGCCAGACAAACGTGCGCCTGGGCGATGTCTCGCGCGATGGGGTTGATGCCCGCCCTGAAGACCGGCGGTTGATGCCGTTGCGGCGCCCGGCGCGCGGGCAGTGTCCCAAATTCACCTTGCACCTGTGCGAGCACTCGTTCTTCATCGAAATTCCCGGCGATAACAAAGAACATTTCTTCGGGCGTGTACCAATCCTGGTAGAACGCGCGGACATCATCGAGTGCCAACTGCGAGACCGACTCGATAGTGCCCGAGATGGGGCGGCCCATGGGGTGATCAGGCCAATGGTGTTGCGACAGCAAATCGTGCACGTAATCTTCCGGCGTGTCCTCGATGGAGGCGATTTCCTCGAGAATGACGTTCTTCTCCTTCTCCAAATCGGAGAACAACGAGTTCTTGATGAGGTCAGCCAGAATTTCGATGCCCACGTGAATGTCCTGGTCGAGCATTTTCACGTACAGGCAGGTGTACTCGCGCGACGTGAAGGCGTTCAGGTGCCCGCCGCGGCTCTCGACCGCGGACATCAACTCGTGCGTTGTCCGGGTTGCAGTGCCCTTGAAGAACAAATGTTCCAGGAAATGGGCCAGCCCAGACTGGCGCGGCGTCTCATTTCCGGAACCGCTGCGCACCCACACGCCGGCCGAAGCCGAACGCAAGTAAGGGAGCCGTTCAAGGGCAATGGTCATCCCGTTCGGCAACTTCGACACCATCGCGGTTTCCGCGATTGACTCCAGTTTGGCTGTCACGTTGATTCCTTCGTAAACAATCCTGGCGCTTCCCGAAGGAAGCGCCAGAGCATGCATGCTTCAACTACCGGTGACGCTCACCACCGCCCCTGCGGGGGCCACCCCCTCCGCCACCACCTCCGCGTCCACCGCGATCACCTCCACGGCCGCCACGATCGCCGCCGCGGCCGCCACGATCTCCACGATCCCCGCGATCTGAACGTTCGGGACGCTGCTGCAGTTCCGACTCATCGACCCGGCCCAGTTCGACGTCCGCCTGCACTTTCGACAGGTTGACGCGGCCCATCTTGTCGATTTCGATGACCTTCACATCCGCTTCGTCGCCAACATTTAGAACGTCCGTGACTTCGCCGACGCGGCCGGGGGCCAGTTCGGAGATGTGCACGAGACCTTCCTTGTTGCCGATCAGACTGACAAACGCGCCGAAGTTCATGATGCGCGTGACCGTTCCGTGATAAATCCGGCCCACTTCGACTTCGGCCGTGATCTCCTTGATCATGTCGATGGCCGCCGTGGCGCAGGCGTGATCGACCGCCGCGACGGCGATAGTGCCATCGTCCTCGATGGTGATCTCCGCGCCGGTGGCCGCCTGTATCTCGCGAACCACCTTCCCGCCCGGTCCAATCACGTCGCGAATCTTGTCGACGTCGATCCGGATGGTGTAGATGCGTGGCGCATAGGGCGAAATTTCCGTGCGCGGCCCCGAAATCACCTCGTTCATCTTACCGAGGATATGCTCGCGGCCCTGGCGCGCCTGGTTGAGGGCGCTCTCCATCACGTGGCGGGAGATACCCTTGATCTTCGTGTCCATCTGGAACGCGGTAATACCCTTGGCCGTACCGCAGACCTTGAAGTCCATGTCGCCGAGATGATCTTCGTCGCCGAGGATATCGCTCAGCACGCGGACCTCGTCGCCTTCCTTGATCAGCCCCATCGCAATCCCGGCCACGGCGGCATTCGTGGGCACGCCGGCATCCATCAGCGACAGCGAACCGCCGCACACCGAGGCCATCGAACTCGAGCCGTTGCTTTCCGTAATTTCACTCACAATACGGACCGTGTAGGGGAAGTCCTTGGAGAATTCCGTGGGAGCGGCGCCCTTTTCTTCCTTCAGGAACGGTACCACCACACCCAACGCGCGTTCGGCCAGTTTGCCATGACCAATTTCGCGTCGGCCGGGTCCGGCGATGCGGCGGACTTCACCGACCGACCAAGGCGGGAAATTGTAGTGCAGGAAGAATCTGCGGAATTCATCGCCGGTCAGTTCGTCAAAGAGTTGTGAATCGCGGCTGGTGCCCAAAGTGGTCGTGACCAGGGCCTGCGTCTCACCGCGGGTGAAGAGCGCTGAACCGTGCGCACGCGGCAAAACACCAACTTCGATGGTGATCGGCCGGACCTCGTCCAGGCGCCGGCCATCCATGCGAATGCTGGTGTCGATGACCTGCTTGCGCATAACCTTCTTCTTTAGATCATCGTAGACCGCGCTGATCAGTCCCGCGCGGTCCGCATACTGTTCCTCGCCATACTTCTCGAGTAAAGTTTCGTGGACTTCCTTGCCAAGGTTGTCGAGCGTGTCCCGGCGTAGCTTCTTGTCGCTAATCGCCATGGCTTCGCCAATGCGGTTGCCGATGATGTCGTGGATTTCCTGCGCGAGCTCCTCGGGCGTCTCCACGACGATGACCGGCATCTTTTCGACGCCCGCGCGTGCGCGCAGTTGCTCGATGGCATCGACAACCAACTGAATCTGTTGCCGGCCAAATTCGAGGGCGCCCGCCATCATCTCTTCCGAGACTTCCTTGGCCTGGCCTTCCACCATGGTCACGGCATCGCGGGTTCCGGCCATAACGACATCGATCTCGCTGCCTGCCATCTGGTCCATAGGCGGATTCGCCACGTATTGACCCTCAATAAAGCCGACGCGGACCGCGCCGATCGGTTCGATGAGCGGGATCTGGGAAATGTGCAGGGCCGCCGAGGCGGCGATAATCGAGAGTACATCGGGATTGTTCACATTGTCGGCGGAGAGCACGGTCTGGAAGACCTGCACCTCGTTGGTGAATCCCTTCGGGAACAGCGGCCGGAGCGGCCGGTCTGTGAGGCGGCAGACGAGGATTTCGCGCTCGCTCGGCCGGCCTTCGCGCCGGAAGAAATTTCCGGGGATCTGGCCGACGGAATAAAACTTCTCCCGGTAATCCACGGTGAGCGGGAAGAAGTCCTGCCCGGGCTTGCCTTCTGGCGCGACGCTGACCGCGGACAACACCATCGTGTCTCCGCAGCGGCAGATGACCGCGCCATGCGCCTGCTTGGCGATGCGCCCGGTCTCGAACTCGATGTCTTGCGCGCCTATCTTGACTGAGAGGCGTTCTACCATTTGTTTCTTTCTCCAGTGTTGGTGGAACGACTCCCAAACGTTCCAAATCGATCTGTCATTTATTCATCCTGAAATTCTGAATACGCCGGCTCATGGGTGGCACCCTTAAGCGATCACGTGTGAGGGCGGAATTTCACTCAAACTGCAGAATAAAGAAACGGGGCGGCATGGGCCGCCCCAGTCACTATTTGCGCAGTCCGAGTTCGCCAATCAGCCGGCGATAACGTTCGAGATCCTGGTTGCGCAGGTAATTGAGCAAATTCCGGCGATGCCCCACCAGGCGCAACAGCCCGCGGCGGCACGCGAAATCTTTTTTGTGGGTCTGGAAATGTTCCGTCAATTGGTTGATGCGTTCGGTCAGCAGAGCAACCTGGACTTCCGCCGAGCCGGTGTCGGCCGTGCTCTGTCCATATTTCTGAATCAGTTCCTGTTTACGTTCCTTGGTCAACGGCATAATTCACCTGTTCCTTTCAATTCGCCCCAGGCCCAGTGCGCCGCCGGTGAGATCGTGCGCCCGAGCGAAGGGTAGGTTTGTCCAGTATCATGTCAAAAACTAGGGGGGTGCGGTCAAGTTTTTCCTGACCGCCTCTCCAAACCTATAGGACTTATAGGACCTATAGGACTTATTTTCTACTTATCCGTCAGGGCTGCGAGGCCGGGAAGAATCTTCCCTTCCAGCATTTCCAGGGAAGCGCCGCCGCCCGTGGACACGTGCGACATCTTGTCTTCCAGCCCGAACTGCGCCACGGCCGCCGCGGTGTCGCCACCGCCGATAATGCTGGTGACGCCCTTGGCTTCCGCCAGCGCATCTGCCACGGCG
>JACPGD010000389.1 GCA_016182645.1 Candidatus Hydrogenedentota bacterium
GGGGAGTACTGTTGGCTGTGGTGTTGGCGGCGGCGGGGGCGCGGACGTTCATTGTTGGATCGTATTATGCCGGGAACAAGGACCATCCGCCGGCGCTGGAAAGTTACCAGGAACTGAAAGAGGCGGGGTTCAACCTGGTGAGTGCCTCGGGTGAGCAGGCGGCGCTGGCGCAGCAGGCGGGGCTGATGTTCTGGACGAACATCGGCACGCTGGATCTCGGCAAGCGCGAGGAAAGCGCCCAACAGATCCGCGAGCGCGTGCTGACGCTAAAGGACCATCCGGCGCTGGCGTTTTATGAGCAATTCGATGAGCCGGCATGGACCTGGATCGGCGAGCCGAACGCGAAACCGGGCGCGCCGCGGGCGACGGCTGAACAGTTTCAGGACACCTATGAATTGGTGCGCGGCGTGGACACGAACCATCTTATCTATACGAACCACGCGCCGACGAATCTGGTGGGCACCTTGCAGGCGTACAACGCGGGCACGGACATTGTGGCGACGGACATCTATCCCGTCACTCCTGGCGGGATAAAATACATGTTCGCGCTTTTTCCGGATGGCCACCAGGGCGATTTCAACGACACGTACATCAGCCAGGTCGGGCGCTATGCGGCGAAGATGCGCGCGGTGGCGGGGCCGAACCGGCCGGTATTCATGGTGCTGCAGGCGTTCGCGTGGGAGGCGCTGCTGCCGCTCGAGGAACAGCGCTCTGAAAAGATCCTGTATCCCTCCTATGGCGACAGCCGCTTTATGGCGTTTCAGAGCATTATCCAGGGCGCCAACGGGATTGTGTATTGGGGCAGCCATTTCATGCCGCAGCCTTCGGAGGCGTGGACGACACTGAAGCAGGTGGTGCGCGAAATCGCGGACTTGGCGCCTGCCTTGGAGAGTACCCAATCCTTGCAAGCCTCTGTGCAAGTGGAGTACCACGAAGTCGGCTATGACGTGGACAGCGGGATTCAGTGGCTGGGAAAAGAGCACGAGGGGAAGTTGTATCTGCTGACCTGTAATGCGGACAAACATCGTAACCAGGCGACACTCAGCGGGCTGGGCGCGTGGCGGACCTGCACCGTGCTGAACGAAGGCGGGCGCACGCTGACCGTGGAAAACGGCGCCATCACGGACACGTGGGAGCGGTTTGGGGTGCACGTGTATGAAATTAGGAATTAGGAATGAGGAATGAGGAATGAGGGATGAGGATGGAGGATGGAGAATGAAGGATATATGCTGAGATGGTAAAGATTCTTTTTGTGTGTTTGGGGAATATTTGCCGGTCGCCGACGGCGGAAGGGGTGTTCCGGCATTTGCTGGAGTCGCGCCAGTGGCAGCACCGGGTCGAAGTCGCGTCAGCCGGGACGAGCGGCTGGCATATTGGGGAAGCGCCGGACCTGCGCGCGCAGCAGGAGGCGTGGCGGCGCGGCATCGATCTCAGCGGGCTGCGCGGGCGCGCCGTGCATGGCCGTGACTTCGAGCACTACGATTATCTCATCGCGATGGATGGCGAGAATCTTGACGCGATGCAAGAAGTGTGCCCCGAGGCCTATCTGCACAAGCTCTATCGCTTCACGGATTTTGCGCCAGAACTGGGCGTGAGCGACGTGCCCGACCCCTATTACGGCGGAGCGCACGGGTTCCGGGACGTGTTCGACATTATCGAGGCGAGTGCCCAGGGGTTGCTACGCGAAGTAGAGGCGGATGGGTTTCAGGGCGGACGTCTGTTGGCAAAGGCCTCTGTTTCGAAGCGCACCTCGTGAAGAGCAGACTTGCTGGACTTGTCTGACCTGTCTGACTTGTCCGACCTGTCCGATCCGTCCGATCCAAACGATCCGGCCTGATGAAAGGTAGTGGCCATGGCGAATGACCTTTATCTGCGCGTGCGGGAGGCGGTGGGGCGGGAGGTGAAGGAGGTGCGGGCGCTGGGGGGCGGCTGTGTGGGCGAGGTCTACCGCGCCCGGCTTGATGACGGGGCGGACGTGGTGGTAAAGGTGGACCGGACAAATGCGCCGCAGTTGGAGGTGGAGGGGTTCATGCTCGAGTACCTGGCCCGGCACAGCCAACTGCCGGTGCCAGGGGTGTTGCATGCGTCGCCCGCGCTGCTGGTGATGGAGTTCGTGGAGGGAGACAGTCATTTTTCGCCAGCGGCGGAACGGCATGCGGCGGAACTTCTGGCGGCACTGCACGGCATTCGAGGGCGGGCGCATGGACTGGAGCGCGCCACGCTGATTGGCAGTCTCCACCAGCCCAATCCCTGGTGCGCATCCTGGGTAGAGTTCTTCCGCGAGCACCGCCTGCTGCATATGGCCGGCGCCGCGCTGCATGAGGGCAAAATGCCGCGCTCATTGCACCGGCGCGTCCAGGCGTTCGCCGGGCGGATCGAGGAGTTCCTGATCGAACCGGAACACCCCTCGCTGCTGCACGGGGACGTTTGGACGACCAATGTGCTGGCCAATGCGACGCGCATCACCGGGTTCCTGGATCCTGCCGTTTACTACGGCCACCCGGAAATTGAGCTGGCGTTTATCACCTTGTTCTCCACGTTTGGCAGCACGTTCTTTGAGCATTATCAGCAGTTGCGGCCGGTTCAGGACGGCTTCTTCCAGCTTCGGCGCGATATCTACAACTTCTATCCCCTCTTGGTGCATGCGCGGTTGTTTGGCAGCAGCTACCTGAACGGGATTGACCGGAAGTTGCGGGAGCTGGGATTTTAAGGGAAAAATCGAGTGCATCCCGCCGGTGAACCGGCTCGCGGCTGCGTGCGCCCTCCCGCAGTCGCGCGCTCGCCGCGCGCGCGACTACTGCGTTTGCCGCTTTTGACTGGCCCGTGTACAATGTAACCGATGGCACACTTGGGTGCTGCGCGAGGACACTTGGGGCTATGACGAATCCGACCATGCTGCCGTATCTTCTTCAACTGCTCGATGACGACTCCGAAGTCGTGCGCGATGCGTTGATGGAAGAGTTCTCGGCGTTTGGGCCGATGCTGCATACCGAACTGGCGCGCCTGCCCGACCCGCCGTCGCCCGGCCAGCGCAACGCCATCCAGGGCCTGCTGGCGCGCCACAACCGCAAGTGGCTGCGCGAAGCCTGGAAACAGTGGTACGAGATCGAGGAAGACAAAGAGAAGCTCGAGCGGGCGTTGTCCATGATTGCCGAGTTCCAGAACGGTCCGGGCTATGGCCGCACCTTGAGCGATCTCCTCGACGACCTCGCGCAGGAATTCGTCCAGCGGGACGACCTGAAAAAAGACGCGGTCACACTGGCGCGCTTCCTGTTCATGGAAAAAGGGATCAAGGGCGAGCGCACGGACTACTACCACCCGAACAACAGCAACCTGGTGTTCGTGATTCAGGCGCGGCGCGGATTGCCGATTAGCCTGGCCTGCGTCTATATTCTGTTGGGCCACCGCCTGGGGCTGGATATCGAGGGCTGCAACTGGCCCGGCCACTTCTTCGCGCGCATCTACGTGAACGGCAGCCTTATGCTGGTGGATTGCTTCAATGAAGGGCACTGCATCGATGTCGAGTCCTTCCTCAAGATGCAGGGGCCATCGCGGGATGCCGCCCAGGCCGTGCTGGCCGCGGAAGCCGATGCGGAAATTATCATCTCACGGGTGTTGAATAATCTTTCGCGCGCCTACCAGCGAGTCGAACACTGGGCCAACAGCGAGTTGGTTACAGAGCTCATCAAGGACTTGGAGAAGCATCAGGCGGCGGAGAAGGGGGCGTTCCTGAGGCGGGGGTCGGCATAGGCAGTATCGACAAAGGCTTGACGCGGCTCGCCGTCTACCTCCAGGACTTCCGTGCCTACGACGCCCAGCCGCACCAGTTCCCGCAGATGGCGCAGGAAGAGTGGCGCTTCCGCGGCGTTCAATTCGCGCACGGCCGCAAGGCGCGACTGGCCGGACCGGCCCAAATCCAGGAAAGTATCGATCGCTTTGAAGGCATTGATTTCCGACAACGGCCCGGGGGACTTGGCGGCCCGTTCGGCAGGCGGCATTTCCGGGGAAGTCCTGAGGAATTGGGGGATTATCGTGGCCGTGGACGACATAGCGCAGTAAGTCTTGTTGCCTTGGCTTCACTGGACACAAGGAGATTATCGGCGGGGAGGCTGCGAAGCTTGAGGGACGCCAAGGACCCACCACCACAGCGGGGTATTTGCGCCCCATGACCCGAGAAAAAGCATTTGAATCGCAGATTACGCAGATATTCGCAGATGTGCATGGACTTTTTTGTCCGGTAGGGTGAAACCATCCCGGTGAAACACTGGATTGAATTCCGATCCACAAATAATCGCATCAATTCATGCGTTTTCAAGATGATAGTGCCATTTGCATCTGCGCACATCGGCGTCATCTGCGATTGGACTGCTGATCTTAGGATGACAGAACAAATACAGGAAAAGCTCCAACTTACAGTCATCCTGAGCGATGCGAAGGATCTTTTGCCACGCTGGCCTCAAGAGTTGTGCTCGGAGAAACTCAGGGGGCGCCGGGGCGGCGATGGAGGGACATGGGCATGCCGTTGCGGGGCCGGAGCGTGATGCGGGGATCGAGGCCGACGGAATGCGCGGGGTCGAGGCGGGCCTGCCAGCGTTGGCCCAGGGTAGCGAGGACGAGCACGCCTTCCATCCAGGCGAAAGGCTCGCCGATGCAGAGGCGGCGGCCGGCGCCAAAGGGGATATAGGCGAATTTGTGCCGCTTCTCAGCAATTTCCGGGCGCCAGCGCTCGGGGTCGAAGCGCTCGGGATGGGGGAAGAAGCGCGGGTCGCGCTGGGTGACGTAGGAACTGTAGATGATCTGGGCGCCTTTCGGAATCGTATAGCCGCCGAGCGTCGTGTCTTCGAGGGCTTCGCGTCCGTTGATATAGACCGGGGGATAGAGGCGCATGGATTCCGCAAGGACCCAGCGCGTGTACGTGAGACGCGCGTAATCATCCGCCGTGGGTTCGCGTCCCTGGAACACCTCGTCGAGTTCCTGGTGGAATTTGGCCTCTACCTCGGGATGCTGCGATAGCAGGTACCACGTCCAGGTAATGGCCAACGCGGTGCTTTCGTGCCCGGCCAGGAAGAGTGTCAAGGCTTCATCGCGGATCTGCCGGTCGGTCATGCCGGCGCCGTCTTCCTCGTCCTGAGCTTCGAGCAGCATCGAGAGCAAATCGCCCTGGTCGCCGGACCGGCGGTGCTCTTCGATCATGCGGAACAGGATTTCGTCGAGTTCCCGCACGGCCTGCTTGAAGCGGTAGTTCGAAGGCAGCGGGAGCCGCCGCATCAGCCACCCCAGCGGCGGCAGGTAGCGCATGTCCATCGGGAGGATGATTTCGAGGGCCTGTTGGACCTTGCGCGCCTCCACGGCAACGTCGCTATTGAAGAGGGCCTTTCCCACAATCGCGAGCGTGAGCCCCATCATCTCCGTGGCCATGTTGAGGTCCTGCCCGTCGCGCCAGGTCTCGCGCAAGGCCAGGGCGCAGCGGACCATCGATTCGCCATAGCCGCGGATACGCTCACGGTGGAAAGCCGGCTGGATCATGCGGCGCTGCCGCAGGTGGAAATCGCCTTCGCTCGTCAACAGGCCATTGCCGAGGACAAGGCTGAGGAAATTGAAATAGACGTCTTTCCGCATGAACTTGTGCTTGTTCACGAGGATTTCCTGGAAATAGTCGGGATGGTTCAGGAAATAGAAGCGGACATGCCCCAGGCGGCACAAGGTAATGTCGCCGTATTCCTGGATGACGCGGGCGATCGGCGTGATATGGTCGCGGCGCGACTCGTACAGGGGCTTCCACGAAACCAGGATATGCGGTCCGGGGGGATCCTTCTTCCATGCAGCGGAAGCGACGGCCATAGGGTCAGATTCCTTGGGGCTTCGGCGCGGAGCGCGCATCACCACAATGCGCCG
>JACPGD010000024.1 GCA_016182645.1 Candidatus Hydrogenedentota bacterium
GCGCCAGCGCATGGCCCTGCCCGGCGATCCCCCCTCTCCGATGAATCCCCCCAGCGGCTGCCCCTTCCACCCCCGCTGCCCCTTTGCGGATGCGCGTTGTACGGACGTCGTGCCGGCCTTCGAAGAGCGCGCGCCCGGCCAGCGCGCCGCGTGCATCCGGCTGGATTACGTGGCGGAGCAAGCGACGCGGTCGCGCACTGCATCACGGGAATCGAATCATGTTTAACACGCACTTGCCCCCCATGCCGCTGCCCAAATTCCTGCGGCGATTTGGGCGAAACCTCCTCATTGCCTTTGCCGTGTTGATGCTCGCCCTTGGGATAGGGATGACGGGCTATCATCTCCTGGAAGGGCAGGCCTGGCTCGACGCCTTCGCCAGCGCCGCCATGATCCTGTCCGGCATGGGGCCTCTCACACCCCTCCGCACTGACGCCGGGAAACTCTTCGCCGGTGTCTACGCGCTCTTCAGCGGCCTGACCTTCATCACGCTGGTGGGCGTAGTCGCAGCACCCGTGGTGCACCGTGTGCTGCATTATTTTCATCTTGAGCCCGAAGCAGATCAGCGGGAAAAACCGTAAACACAAGCATAGACGAAACGAACGCTTTCTCTTGGAAAGAGCGCTACGTTGTACACGAATATCAGGCAATCAACTACAAGGGCAGTGGCGTGACCAACACCGTCATTTGCAACTGGGAGAAAGGCCAGAGTGAAGTTCCCACTACCTTCATTACTGCAATGACCACCAGCCTTCTCAGTTTCAGGCTGCCGAGCTGCCCGTGCTTGCGCTAAAGCCAGGGGCAACCGTGCCGGGAGCAGGCCCAGTTGGGCGATACACACAGATCCCAGGAACGAAACTTGACGCCTGGGACGCTGTGGCCACTGGCAGACGTGTGCCGGATTGACGCAAGTCGAAGGGAACTTCGCATGGGCATAACCCAGAGCCCACAGGACCCTCACCCAGAACCCGATTGACAATCATCTCAAAACCGCTTACCATGATTTCTGTTGCATGTTTTCCGCGGGGAATCTGGGTCGGGAACATTCGGGGGATTCGTAGATGCAGACACATGGGCTATTCGATTGGTTGCTGGCAGCGGCCATGGTGTGCGCGCTGCCGGCCGCGGGAGCGGACTCGTTCCGCTTGATGGTGGATGAGGCGACGGTGTCGGTGCTCCATCAGGACCAGGCCGTGATGCGTTATCGCTACGGCGGTGTTCCGTTCAAGCCGTACGTTGACCAACTGACGACGCCGTCCGGTGTGAATATTCTGCGTGATGCTCCCGAGGACCATTTGCACCACCACGCGCTGATGTACGCCGTGAAGTTGAATGGCATTAATTACTGGGAGGAGAAGGAGGCGCCGGGCCGCGAATTGCACGCGCGTTGGACCAGCGTCGATGTCCGGCCAGAAGCTGCCGGCTTCGTTGAGCTCGTGCAATGGAAAGCGCCAGCCGAGGACACCGTGCTGGCGGAGGAAACACGGACGATCACACTGCACCGGGTGGAAGGCGTGGACGCAACGCTGCTCACGTGGGCAATGGCGATGCGGGCCGCGGGCGAGCCGGTGGAACTGACTGGCGCGCACTACCATGGCCTGGGGATGCGGTTCCTGGTGTCGATGGATGCCAATGGCCGCTTCATGAACGCCAATGACGACCCTGGCGAGCTGGTACAAGGATCTCAGATGCGGACGCGGGGCCGGTGGTGCGTCTACCAGGCTGAGGCCGATGGGAAGCCGGTGACGGTGGCCATGTTTGATAGTCCGGAGAACGCGCAGCCGGTGACGTGGTTCACGATGACCAAGACTTTCGCCTATATGTCCGCGACCTTGGAATCCGATCGGAAGCCGCTGCAATTAGGAGAATTGATCTTGAAGTATGGCGTGGCCGTATGGGACGGCCACGTGGATCGGGAACAAATCGAGGCGGTGTACCAGCGCTGGCTCATGCTGGCGTCTTCCAGCGTGGCCACGCCGCACTGACCAACCCATGGGGGAACAGCGCATGGACAAGCAGCACAGCAGTAATCCGAGCCGCCGACAGTTCATCTACACCGCGGGCGCGGTTACCGCCGCCACACTGGCCGCCGCGCGCCCGCAACGAAAAGCCTACGGGGCGACACCTCTCGGCGCCAACGACCGGATCGGGGTCGGCATGGTCGGCTGCGGCGGCCGCGGGCGCCACCTGACCCAGACGGTACTCGGCTGCCGGGACGCTGGGACCAATTGTGACATGGTCGCCGTCTGCGACATCTATCGCCCGCGCATGGAATCACTGGCGGCCAAGGCCAACGTGAAAGGCTATATATCGCATCATGAACTGTTGGCCGATCCGAATGTGGACGTTGTGGGTGTCCCCACGCCCGATCATATTCATGGTTCAATCGTCATTGACGCGATCAAGGCCGGCAAGGACGTCTATTGCGAGAAGCCGTTCACCCATTGGCGCCAACATGAATTGACGAAACAGGTCGTCGAGGTGGTGAAGAACTCGAAGCAGATTTTCACGCTCGGCACGCAAGGCATGTCTGACGCCGCGTGGACGCAGATGAAGAAACTGATCAAAGAGGGATTGATCGGCCAACCCATCCACGCGGAATGCGGTTATTTCCGCGTGGGCGACTGGGGCGAGCGCGGGATGCCGATTGACGACCCCAATGCCCAGCCTGGCCCGGACCTGAACTGGGAGGCTTTCCTCGGCGACGCCCCTAAGCGGCCCTTCGACGTCAGCCGCTTTTTCCGCTGGCGCATGTACGAAGACTATTCGGGTGGCCCTTCGACCGACCTGTTCCCGCATTCGCTGACGCCCGTGATTTACATGCTCGGCCTGAAAATGCCGGAACTGGTCGTGGGCCTGGGCGGCAAGATGCGCTACCAGGAACGCGAAGTGCCGGACACGTTCAACATGATGATGAACTACCCGGAAAAGATCACGGTGCTCGTACTCGGGACGCAGGGCAACGATTACTCGGGCACGGGCGCCCGCGGTTCCGGCGGGCGCGTGCCGGTGGTCCGCGGGTGGGATGGCACCCTGACGGTGCAGGGCAGCGAAATTGTGTTTTTCCCGGCGGACAAGGTGGACAAGAAGGAAACGCGCGTTGCCATCGAACATGATGAGCACCTTGGCCGGCACTGGGACAACCTCTTTGAATGCTGCCGGACGCGCCAGCAAGCCGAAAGCCCGATTGACCTCGCCCTTTACGTGCAAACCGCGCTGCAGATGGCCATGCTGGCCATGCGCGAAGGCGTGATTGCACGCTATGAGGAAGGCAAGATCATCGCCTGAGCGCTGCGGCATCGGATATTGTGACGGCCCGCGTCCGACTGAGGGGCGCGGGCCGCTCCTTTTGGGAACGGGACGGGATGGACTGAATGAACGGGGTGGACCACATGGACGCGGAGAGAGTTTGCGAGAAACCGAAGAGAATGAGATCTGGAAATTGGCTGGCGGCTGCGGTGATTGCGGGGATGAGTTGTGAGCTTTGGGCTGCGGAGCCAGTATCACTCCGGGCGGTCCGGGGTGAACACGAAGTGCGGATTTATGCCGGCGAGAGCTTGTTCACCACCTACCAGTTTGCACCCACCCAAAAATACCCCTATTTCTGGCCGGTGAATGGGCCGCTCACCGGGCAGAGCGTGACCACCGAATCTTCCGAGCCGTATCCGCACCATCACTCGCTCTTTTTCGGTTGCGATCGCGTAAATGGCGGCAACTATTGGCAGGAAGGGAACGAGCGCGGCCAGATTCTTTCTCAAGAGATCGAGTTGCTGGTGGACAGCGGCGAGAAAGTGGAATTCAGCGGCGATTGTGTGTGGCAGCAGCCGGGACAAGCGCCCGTCCTCCGGGATGCGCGCCGGATCAGCATCTCGGCGCCTTCCACCCTGCTGCGGTTGATTGATTTCGACATCACGCTCGAGGCACTGACGCCCGTGCGGATTGAGAAGACGAACCATTCACTCTTTTCAGCCCGTGTCGTGCCCGAGCTCAGTGTGCAGGCCGGCGGCACACTCGTCAACGCGGAAGGCAAGCGCGGCGAGCCGGAAACTTTCGGCGTTCCCTCGCCCTGGTGCGACTATTCAGGCACGCGGGACGGCAAGGTGGAAGGCCTGGCGATCTTTCAGCACCCTGCGAACCGCTGGTATCCCGCACCCTGGTTTACACGCGACTATGGTTTCTTTTCGCCGACGCCCATGTACTGGCTGGAGGGGGACCACCTCGATCTAGAGCAGGGAGAACGACTCCGGCTGCGTTACCGCGTCGTGGTGCATGGCGGCGCCCTGGAGCATGAAGAAATCGCCACGTTGTTCCGTGAGTACGCGGCCATGCCTTGAGCGCGCTCGCTGCCGATGCCGCCCACCATATTCCGTGCTTCTCCTGGATGGACGATGAAACACTCGGAAGTGTCCGGTGTACTTCTGGTATGATTGACACATGATCATTTGTGTCCGGTTAAAGCGAGTCCCACCGCGGTCTTGGCGGTGGCGCGAATACTTCTGGATTCCCGCCTGCGCGGGAATGACGAAAGTACTGGAAGTACGCCAAGAGACACCGTCATTCTCGCGCAGGCGGGAATCCAGAAGTGCAGGGCGAGCGCTTTAACCGAACAAGATTGGACATTTAATTCCGGGTCGGCAATATTGGTTTATTTCATGGGTGATTGGGCAAATCTATTCGCATTCATGTTCGCGCTCTGGCCGTGGTTTTCGCCGGACACGCTCGAAATCCACCGGAACGAGGTGTTCAAAGTCGTGGACGGGCAGGGGCGGCGCCTGGATGTCGTGCTGCCGGCCAACGCGGACGCTCCCACGCCGATTGTGCTCATCGTACACGGCGGCATGTGGATTGCCGGCGACAAGATCCATTATCCATTTCTAAAACGGTTCCTCGTTTCCAAGGGTATCGCCTGCGCCGCCTTGGATTACGGTCTGGAGATCGACAACGGGTTTTATGGCCGGGTCGTGGACATCAAGGACGCGCTGCGCTGGCTGCGGCTGCACGCGGAGGAACTTAACATTGATCCCAACCGGGTGGGCATGTTTGGCTCCAGCGCGGGGGGGCATCTCGCCGCGCTGACGGGGTTTTCCGGCGACAATGAAGGGTTCGGCAGCGATCCCCCCGGGCAGTCGAGCGAGGTAGAGGCGCTGTTTCTGTTGTACGGCGTTTACGATCTCGAAAACATTCCCGCGGACCCGCTGGTCGAAGCCATTGTCGCCAGCGACATCGAGCGCGGTCTGGCCGAGGACATCAGCGTATTCTCGCCCCTCAATCACATCGACGGTTCGGAACCGCCCACCCACATTATCCATGGCACCGCGGACCGAGTGGCGCCGTTCTGGCAGGCGGAAGCCACGGCGGCCGCGCTGGAAGCCGAGGGAGTTCCGGTGACGTTGGAGGTGGAGGAAGATATGCCGCATGCCTTTGCGCGGACCATGCCGACGACGCGACCCTGGATCTACCAGGCCGTGGCGGATTTCTTCGAAGATCAGCTTTAGCGGCCCCGGGGTGCGCCGGGAATTCTTCGATTTTCCCCCCTTTCTTCACCCCCATTTCACACACGTCAGCGATACTCCGCCTGTCCGGCGGCCCGCCCGAAATGGGGAAAGGGGACACAGACCATGGACAGCGGTTATCGGCGATTGCGCGCGGCGTGGATCGAGTGGGAACAGATGCGGCTGGTCTTCAACGCCGTGATGATCGCGCAAGGCCTGATCTGGTTGTATGTGCTGCGCGTATGCGCGCACAACGCCGGTCATGACTGGTGCTCGAGCCTGCACGGTTACAAACTGTTCTACAGCGTCTTCGGAGATTTCATCATCGCGAATTTTGTCTATTGTGGCGGCCCCCTCCTCGAAACCTACGTGGTACTGATTGCCGGCGCGGGGATGGCTTGGGGCCGCCGGGCGCTGATCCTGGCGCTCCTGCTGGGGTCATCGTGGCTGGTGTGGGACTTGGGCTTCGAGGCCTTGCGGCATATCGACACGTATTATTGAGGTGGGGAGACATAGGATGGAACACCTGCTGGAGTGGCGGCAACAGGATTTGGAAGTAGACGTCCGGCTTGCACACGTGCGCCGCACCTGCCTGCTTTGGGAACTCTGGCGCGTGCCGTTTAATACGTTCTTGCTCTACTTCTTGCTCTGGAAATGGGGTATCGAAGTCTGGTTTTCGCACGATGGCGGCATGTTCCTGCTTTTCCTCGCCGTCAATCTCTATTTCAGTCTGGGCTGCCTTGCCGAACTCTACGCCTTTGCCTTCCTCCGTTGGCGCTGGTGTGGATTCCGCCACGTGATCGTCGTCGGGCAGGCCCTGTTGCTTGGCGCCGTTGCATGGAACGTGCTCTGAAACGCCTCTTGGAAATCGCCACCAGGAGCAGGTATGCTGCCCCGGTCTTTTTTTCGCCCTCTTGGCATTCGGAATGCGGCGGTTGAGCAGCGCTGCGGCTTCGCCGGCCGGTGGTGCGTGTGCGGGCAAGCGCAATGAGGAGACTGGGGATGAACACGTTCAGGCTTTGGGTGGTCCTTGCGGTGGGGTTTGGCGCTCTGGGCGGGTGGTTGGAGGCCGCGGCGCAGGATGCGGGGGGTACGGCGGTGCGGCCGGCGCCACGGGCCGGCGAAGCCTCGTGGATGGAGCGGCACGAGAACATGAACAAGCAGGTGCAGGCGGGGAATGTTGACGTGATCATGATTGGCGATTCGATCACGCACGGTTGGGAAGGGGACGGGCTGGCGGTGTGGAACAGGTATTACGGGGACCGGAAGGCGGTCAACCTGGGAATTTCCGAGGACCGGACCGAGCATGTGCTGTGGCGTCTGGACAACGGCAACCTGGAGAACATCACGCCGAAGCTGGCGGTGATCATGATTGGCACGAACAACTACCAGGCGAACAGCGCGGAGGAGATCGCCGAGGGGATCAAGGCCATCGTGCAGAAACTGCGCACGAAACTGCCGCAAACACAAATCCTTCAACTGGCGATATTCCCGCGCGAAGAAAAGCCCGGCGAAGTGCGGAGCAAGCTGGCGAAGGCGAGTGAGCTGGTGGCTGCGGCGGCGCAGGGCGATCCGATGGTTCATTACCTTGACATCAACCGCTGGTTTCTCACGGACGACGGCACACTGCCGAAGGACGTGATGCCGGATTTCCTGCACCCGAACACGAAGGGCTACGAGATCTGGGCGCACGCGATGGAGCCGAAGGTCGCGGAATTGCTCGGTGAGACCAGCGCGGCGGTGCCGCCGAAGGGGTTTGTCTCGCTCTTCAACGGGCATGATCTGAAAGGGTGGAAGGGACTGGTGGGCGACCCGAAGAAACGCGCCGAAATGAACGCCGAACAAATGAAAGCCGCGCAGGCCGAGGCCGACGCGTTGATGAACCAGCATTGGAGCGTACAGGACGGCGTCCTGTTCTTCGACGGCAATGGCAGCCACCTTTGCACGAACCGCGACTATGGCGATTTCGAAATGTTGGTGGACTGGAAGATTGAGAAGGGCGGCGACAGCGGACTCTATTTGCGCGGCACGCCGCAGGTACAGATTTGGGACCCAAATGACCGGCCGGAAGGTTCGGGTGGACTCTACAACAACAAGAACCACCCGAAGAACCCGCTGCTTTGCGCCGACCATCAGCCGGGCGAGTGGAACCAGTTCCGCATCCAGATGATTGGGGATAAAGTCACGGTCTATTTGAACGACCAGCTTATCGTCGATAATGTCGTGCTCGAGAATTATTGGGAGAATGACAAACCCATCTACGAAACCGGCCAGATCGAATTGCAGGCGCACGGCTCGAAGGTGTGGTGGAAGAACGTGTACCTGCGCGCCATCCCACGTGACCACGAGTGGCAGCCCCTCTTCAATGGACAAGACCTCACCGGTTGGGAGCCGATCGACGGGCCGAAGGAAAGCTGGGGCGTTGAAGATGGGATGCTCTACACGACGGGCGGCGCCGGGGGCGGCTGGCTTTCCACCACGGCGCAGTACAAAGATTTTGATCTGCAATTGGAATTCCGCGTGCCGGAGAACGGCAACAGCGGCGTGTTCATCCGCGCGCCGCGCAAAGGCAACCCGGCCTTCGAGGGCAGCGAGATCCAGGTGCTGGACGATTTCGGAAGCGAATACCGAACGCTCGAACCGTGGCAATATACCGGGAGCGTCTACCACACGGTCGCGCCGTCGCGCCGGGTCACGCGGCCCGCGGGTGAGTGGCAGCAGATGCGCATCCGTGCCGAGGGGCCGCATGTGCAAGTTTGGGTCAACGGGTTCCAGACCATCGACGCCAACCTGAACGATCACCTCGACAAGATCGCAGACCATCCTGGCATCCCACGCACCGAGGGCTACATCGGCTTCCAAAACCACGGCAGCCGATTAGATTACCGGAACATCCAGATTTACGAGATCAAAAAGTAACCAGTAGCCGCGCGCCCGGCGAGCGCGTGACTTGAGCCAGACGCATGCTTGTAGATCGTGCTCGCCGCCCGTCCCACGCCTGGCGAGCGCGGGACTACTGGGGAACCAGGAGTGTGTTCTCGTTGCGGCCACTTCGTTTTTCCGTGTGCTTTCTGGCGATGCTCGCGGCGAATTGCATTGCGCTGTTGTGGCTGAACCACGGTAAGTTCATCTATATTCTGGATGACCCTTACATCCATCTCGCCTTCAGCGAAGATCTGCGCCAATTTCATTTTGGCCTGAATGCGGGCGAAGCGGCCGCGCCGTCCTCGTCCATTCTGTGGCCATTCCTCCTGGCGCCGTGGGCCGAGTTCAGCTTCCACGAATATGTGCCGCTCCTGCTGAATGTGATCCTGGCAGTCCTAACGGCGCTGCTCATCGCCCGCGTATTTGAGCAGCTTGGCGTTGAAGAGTGGCCAGCGCGAAGACACGGCTTCATTGTTGCGGTGGCCGCGGTGACCCTTGGCGCTTTCTTATGTTTGCTCGTGTTAATGGGCATGGAGCATACGCTCCAGGTGCTGTGTGCCGTGGCGGCGATGCATGGCGCCATCCTCTTTCTCAACACCGGGCGCGCTCCGGCCTGGTGGCCGGCCGCCGTGGTCCTTGGGCCGCTCGTGCGCTATGAGAGCGCCACTATCACCGCCGCCGTGCTGTTCCTGTTGCTGCTGCGCCGGTGTTACCGGCTCGCCATGGGCTTGACCGCCGCATCCGCACTGCCGGTGGCGGCCTATTCCCTGCTCCTCCTGAGCGTGGGGTTGCAAGCGCTGCCGAGTTCCGTCCTGAGCAAACTCGTGACGACCTCCTCAGCCTGGGCGGGTGTCCGCCACCGGCTCTACGAAAACTTCGCCTTGCCGCCGTACAGCTACCTGGCCTGGCCCGTCTTGTTCCTGGCGGCTGCGGCGGGCGTGGCGTTGCTCTTCAGGCGCGCGCGGTCAAACAACGCGCCTGTCCTCTGGATGATCCTGATCGCCGGACTCGGCTACATCGCAGGGGGCATCTTCTACTTCCGCTACGTGCTCTTTCTCTACGCCTTCCTCGTCCCTGCTACCGCCTATGTCTGCCGCCGTCCGCTGGCCCGCGTTATCGCCACACACCCGCTCGTTTTTTATCCGCTATTCCTGCCTTTCGCTGCCGCCGCACTGGCCGCCAGCGCCGCGGCCCTTGTCGTGCTGCCCCTCGCCTCGAACAACATCTATGAACAGCAGTACCAGATGCACCGGTTCCTCGTGGAGTTTCACAAGGGGCCCGTGGCCGTGAACGACCTTGGCTGGACGTCCTATCGCAATCCCCATTATGTGCTCGACCTCCAGGGCCTCGGCTCCGAGGCGGCGCGGGAAGCGCGCCTGGCCGCGCAACCCGGTTGGATGGACACGCTGGTGCGCGAGAAGCACATCCCGCTGGTCATGATCTATCCCGGCTGGTTCCCCGGTTCCATTCCGCCGCGCTGGCAGCGGGTGGCCACGCTACGACTTGGCCGGGCAAGAATCAGCTCTGCTTGCGACACAGTCTGGTTTTTTGATCCCGATCAGCGGGCAGTGCCCGATACTGTGCAAAAGCTGCAGGCGTTCAAGAAGACGTTGCCGGAAGGGGTAAGTCTAAGCATCCATGGCGGTACTTAACGGAAGCCGCGGTGCGGACGTTGTTCAGCCGCACCCAAGCCCATGGCCTCACGATAGCCATGGCGGAGGAATGACTTCTCGGCCCAGAACAAGTAAAACTCACTGCGAATGAGTAGGTCGACGTCTCCATCGCGGTTCCAGTCTTCGGGAAAGAAATTCGCGCCCCAGAAAACGTAGGGAAGCTTGAAGGGCCTATTGTACACAAAATGTGTCGAAAAGCTTTGGCTCTTCCCGTAGCGTCCGGTCTCTGTGCCGGACGCAACCATGCAGCACCCGTCAAAACTATTCACACATCTTGGCATTGAGTAGGTTCCAGTCCCCGTTGCAGGGTAGCGTCCGGCACAGAGATCGGACGCTACGGAAAAGACCATTTTGGTTCCGGCTAACCGGGTTAGGGGCGCAGCCCCAGGATCTCGGTGAAGGCGCGGAGCAATGCCGGGTCCAGTTCGCCGCGCATGGTCTTGTGCATCATGCTCAACGCCTCAAAGGTGCTGCGCCGCTTCTGGTAAAAGCGGTCGGTAGTGAGCGCATCGAAGATGTCGGCAATCGTGACCATGCGCACGAACGGGGATATCCGCGCTTCGCGCAATTGATGCGGATAACCGGTGCCGTTCAACCGCTCGTGGTGGTGCAGCACGATGTCGAGCGCGATTTCCCCAAGGTTTCCCATTTCGTGCAAGATGCGGTAGCCCGCCTCGGGATGGGCGCGAACGATTTCCCATTCCGCGCCGGAAAGGTTGCCCGGTTTGTTGAGGATTTCCGGATCTATCATACTTTCGCCGATGTCGTGCAGGAGGGCGCCATGCGCGATCTCGCGCAACGTCGCCTGGTCCCCAAAGCCCGCGCGCATGGCGAGCGCAATGCTGTAGGTGGCCACGTTCACGCTGTGTGTGTAGAGATAGTATTCGGAGGAGAGCGAGCGCAGCAGAGGCTCGACCTTGAAGTCGTCCGCAGTCATGTAATCCACGGTATGCCGCGCAATCTGCTTCCCGCGCGCCAGTGCCTCCTTTGAGCGCGGTTGCCGCAGCACTTCGCCCACCACGGCCTGCGCGCAATCGTACAGGATGGTGGCCTTCTCCGCCGGCGACTGCGCGCCGTCGCTCAGGATCGAGGCGAGATGATCCGAGACATAGAGGTTGTAGCCGTGCAAGTCGTCCTGCCGGACCCAGAGCATCTCGATGCGGCTGAGTTCCAGCCGGCGCCGCGCCTCCTCGGCAAACGGCGTGTTCCGCTCGCAATACAAAACGAAGGGCTGCTCCGGTCCGGGCCGCAGGAACAGGTCAAAGCTCGGCGTGGAATTGATGCGGATGGAGCCCATGCCGATGGGATAATACGTGTGGCCGTGATATTGCGCAGGCCGCGCCTGTACTGGCGGAACGATTAATCCTGGGGACGCATTGAACTCCATCTGCCCTCATGCATGGCCTTGTTCCGGCGGGCGTAAGGGATGCGTTCCTGCCCGCGTCGATAATGATGCAGCACGCATCATTGTAACACACGCAGCTCCCGCCTCCGCGGGAATACCTGCTGCGATAGGGCGCAAATTGCCCTGGTCACCGTGACAGTTGCCCGCACTCGGATGGAAGTTCTAGTGTACACGTGGGAATTTCGACGGAGGAGACTCGCCATGTGCCGTGCACCGTTTTTTGCGCTTTTCGCGGCGGTCCTGTCCGGGACCGCGTTGGCTGCCGAGGACTTGAACCTGATAGACAACGGTTCTTTCGAGGTGCTGCGACCCGAACAATGGACCACGCACACCTGGGGAGGCGAGGCCGAATTTGGGATCGCTGAATCCGGTCACACGGGCGGCTACAGCGTCAGCCTCAGCAGCGCGTCCGGGGCGGATGCGTCGTGGGTGCTTCGGCTTAGCGTCCAGCCGCACACGCAGTACCGTCTCACCGGCTGGATCAAGACTGAAAACGTCGCAACCTCCACGGGCCGGGGCGCGCTCCTGAACATCCATGAAATGGCGGGCGCTGAAACGCCTGCCATCACTGGGACCACGGACTGGAAACAAGTTGAAGTGCTCTTCGACCCGGGCGACAAGGAACGCGTTCAGGTCAACTGTCTCCTCGGCGGCTGGGGTAACGCGACGGGCAGGGCTTGGTTCGACGACGTGAGCTTAGCGCCTGTTGCGCTCGAAGAGGGCCGCCCGGTGGCGCGGCTCGACGGCGACCGCACCGGCGCCCCCATTTCCAAGTACATCTACGGACAGTTTATCGAGCATCTTGGCCGCTGCATCTACGGCGGCATCTGGGCGGAGATGCTCGAAGATCGCAAGTTCCTGGATCCCGTCGGCGCGGAACCGTCGCCGTGGAAGGTGGTAGGCGATCCGGGGGCAGCGGAGACGACGAGTGACCACTCATTTGTGGGGAAGCATGCAGTACACCTGCTGCCTAGCGCGGCGGCGCAAGGGATTGCCCAGGAGGGTCTCGGACTTCGCGCGGGCATCGAGTATGAGGGACACATTATTTTGATGGGTACTCCGGAGGTGGTGGTAGAGGTGCAAATGATCTGGGGTGCGGGCAGAGCGGACCGGGCAAGCTTGCTGGCGACTTCGGTGGGCGAGACCTACGCCGCCTACCCGCTCCATTTTCGCGCCGCCGTGGATACGCAAGAGGCGCGCCTTGAGATTCTTTGCCGCGGCCACGGCTACGCCAGGATTGGCACGGTGTCGTTAATGCCCGCGGACAATATCCACGGGATGCGCGCAGACACGCTGGCGGTGCTGAAGGAACTTAATGCGCCCATCTACCGCTGGCCTGGCGGCAACTTCGTGAGCGGCTATGACTGGCGGGTGGCGCTGGGCGAGCGCGACAAACGCCCGCCGATGAAGAACCCGGCCTGGGGCGGCATCGAGCACCACGATTTCGGCCTCGACGAATACATGACGTTTTGCCGCGAAGTGGGGGCGGAGCCGCTCGTGGTTGTCAACAGCGGCCTGGGCGATGTGCGGATGGCGGTCGAGGAAATCCAGTACTGCAATGCGCCCATGGGCACACCCCAGGGTGAGCGCCGGGCCGCGAACGGCCACCCGGACTCCTACAACGTGCGGTGGTGGGGCGTCGGCAATGAAATGTATGGCGAGTGGCAGCTCGGACATATGCCGCTGGAAGAGTACGTAAAGAAGCATATCACCTATGCCGATGCGCTGCGGGCGGTCACGCCGGAAGTCCGAATCGTCGGCGTGGGCGCGACCGGGGTGTGGAGCCAGACGATGCTCGCGCAGGCTTCGGAGCACATGGATCTGCTGAGCGAGCATTTCTACTGTGGCGAAGGCCCGAACATCATTGCGCACGTGGCGCAGATCCCGAACAACATCCGCGCCAAAGTCGAAGCGCATCGGCGCTACCATGAAACGCTGCCGGAACTGAAGGGGAAGAAGATCCCCATCGCGCTGGACGAATGGAACTACTGGTACGGCCCGCACGTCTACGGGGAACTCGGCACGCGTTATTTTCTGAAAGACGCGCTCGGCGTGGCCGCGGGCTTGCACGAGTACTTCCGCAATAGCGACTGGATCGAGATGGCGAACTACGCGCAGACCGTCAACGTCATCGGCTGCACGACCACGAGCAAGACCGCCGCCACGCTGGCCACCACCGGCCAGGTGCTGGCGCTGTACCGGAGGCACTTCGGCGAGATCCCAATCACCGTCGAGGGTGTGCCCGCGCCGCTGGACGTGGCCGCCGCCTGGACCAACGACCGCGGCGCGTTTACGGTCGGCATCGTCAACCCGACCCGCGAAACGATGACCGTGAAACTGGAACTAACCCAGATTCGGCTTGGCGCGGGTGGCGACGGCTGGATAATCACGCATGCGGACCCCATGGCCCACAATGTCCCCGGCGAATCGCCCCAGGTGGCCATTCAACCGCTTCCCGCCCCCGCCGTGCCAGACACATTGCCCTCGCCCCCGCTGAGCATCGTGCTGTACCGGCTGCCGGCGTCCCAGTGAGTAGTCCTCGCCCCCGCTCCGTGTCCGTCCGTGTCCTTTGAACTGGGGCTTAAACCCGCCCCCCTCTATCTGCTACAGTGTTCGGTAGTGAGGGGACGATACAGCCATGCAGGAACGCTCGATGAAGTCACGCACACTACTGCTCCTGCCTTTCTTGCTTGCGCTGGCGGGGTGCAAGTCCGCCCCGCCGACCAAGTACTACACGCTCAACATGGAGACCAGCGGCCGCGCCCAAACGCCGGTCAACGTCGTGGTCAGCCGCGTGCAGGTGGGCGAAGCGCTGTCGCGGCGCGACATTATGATCAAGCAAAGCCCCACGCAGGTCGAGTACTACGCTACCAACCAATGGGCGGCAGGCCTGGACGAGCTTGTGCGGCAGAAGTTGCAGGAGGAATTCGGCCTGCCGCGGGAGGGACGGCCCGGACTCGTCCTCATCGCGACCTTGCTGGCGTGCGAACAAATCGATGTGCCGGGCGGCGCGGATGCGCGGGTGAAGCTCACCGCCGAACTGCGCAGGGAGGAGGCGAGCCGCTACGACGCTCCACTCCTGACCAAGATCTATGAGGCGCGCAAGAAAGCGGACACGGAACGGCCGGCAGACGTTGTGCAGGCACTGTCGGATCTCATCGAGAAGATCGCCGAGGAGATCGCCCAGGACACGGCCGCATTGAAGATAGAGGAGGGCGCCAATGGCACAAGCTGAGATGCCCAAAGATCACCTGACCGACTATGAACGGGCGGTCTGCTACTACGCCCTGCCCAGAGTACTGAACCCCATTACTTTTGGGATCATTGTGGCTTACGCCGTCTGCATTCTCGAGGCGCTGGTGGCCATTGTCGTCGGTATTGCCATCGGCCACCAACTGACCCTGGTGATCGGCACGGTGGCCCTCGGCGCCATGATCATCTTTGGGCTCGTGGTTTTCTTTGTTCGCGCGCTCCTGAGCGAGGTCCGTAAGCGCCGCTTGCTGGAAGCGGCGCGCCGGACACCCGACGCGGCGCAGGATGTCGCGGACCTGCCGGACCCCTTTGCTACGCATGTGCTGCTGAAACGTCCCACACACGCCGCGAGCGCGCTCTACGCCTGCACCGAAAACGACGCCACCATCCAATATCTAGTCGACAACGTCGCGCACGGGCTGTGGAAGGTCAAGACTCCGCAAGACACTGAAGTGTTCACGGTGAAGGTCCTGCGCGGGCCTGGCAGTTTCCTCTTTGGCCAGGACCTGCCGCGGCTGCTGGGGGTCTACCGCGACGGCAACGAGATCGCGCGGATCGTCCGGCGCTTCAGCTTCGATTCGGCCATCGCGCAGATTGAAGCGCAGGGTGACGGACCGCGGCTTCAGGTCCGCCAGCGCGGCATCTACCAGGGGGACCGGCTTGTGGGCCGCATCTACCCCTTGCGCAGTTCCTATTACCTCGACATCGAAACGGCGGCGCTGAGCGAGGGGATGCTCGCGTATTTTGTTACGGTGACTTGATGGACTGAATGGACGGAGTGGACGGGGGCGCCTGGTTGCAACATAGGGGAACACTGTCCTTGACCGAGGGAGAATGAATTCATGCGGAACGCAAGGTGGAGGTATTCGCCACGCTGGAGGAAGCTCGCGATGCGGTCCGGAAGCTGCGCGAAGCGAAGAAATTGCAGCGGGAAGGCGTCGAGGTCGTGCTGATGGAGGGCGACCTTCTCTTCACGCAGCCGTTCGCGGTGGGTGAAGCCGATGGGGGCGCAGCATCGTCTGCGGTGCGCTACCGTGCTGAAACGCCGGGCAGGGCGCGCCTCCTGGGCGGCAAGATCGTCCCGCAATTGGCGGCAGTGACCGATGCGGCGACACTGAATCGCCTGCCGGAGGCGGCGCGCGCCAATGTACGGCAGGCGGACCTGAAGGCGCTAGGCATCACCGAGTATGGCACGCTGAAACCACGCGGCTTTGGCCGCGGTGGCCAGCCCATGGCGCTCGAGTTGTTTTTTGATGGCAACCCCATGACGCTGGCGCGCTGGCCGAATGAAGAGTGGCTGAAGATTGCGGGCGTCCCTAATGGCGCGGAGGGCGGAAAGTTCAATTACGCGGAGGATCGGCCCAACGGCTGGGCAGCGAATGATGACCTGTGGGTGCATGGCTACTGGACCTGGGACTGGGCTGACTCCTTCACCAAAGTGGCGGCGCTCGACCCCGCGAAGAAGGAACTCACCACGACCGAGCCGCACGGCGTCTATGGTTACAAGGAAGGCGCGCGCTTTTACTTCCTGAACGTGCTCGAAGAATTGGACAGTCCCGGCGAATACTACGTGGACCGGGAATCGGGCACGCTCTATTTCTGGCCGCCCGCACCCATCGAGGGGAAAGAACTGGCGGTGTCGCTGCTGGAAGCGCCGCTGGTCACGCTCGACAAAGCCAGCAACATCTCAATCGAGGGCATCCGCTTCGAGTACACGCGCGGGCCGGGACTCCAGATGAACGGCGGCGCGCACAACCGCATCGCAAACTGCACCTTCGCCAACCTTGGCACGGACGCGCTGAACATCAGCGGCGGCGAAGATAACGGTGTCGACGGCTGCCTGCTCTACAACCTGGGCTACGGCGGGATCGGCCTGAGCGGCGGCGATCGGAAGACGCTGACGGCCGCAGGCCAATTTGCGACGAACAACGAGATCCACGACTTCAGCC
>JACPGD010000382.1 GCA_016182645.1 Candidatus Hydrogenedentota bacterium
GGCCAGCGCGCTCGCCACCTGGCCCGAGCCCTCACCCCCCACGGAACTCGTGACCATCAGCACGCGTGTCATGCCTTCCGGACTGACCGAGTCGATGAGCACCGCGAGCCGCTCGGCCTGACGCGGGTCAAGCGCCTGGCCGTGCGTATTGAAGAACGACGCCAGCGGCGGCACCTTCACGTAGTATTCGACGTCTTCCGGCGTTTTGAGGCCATGGTCCAGGTAATCCAGGAAGAAGGCGAATGCCAGCGCGGCAATCAGGCCGCCCAGAAGCGCCAACCCCAGGTTCAACACCTTGTTCGGTCGGATCGGGTCCGTGGGCTTCGTGGGGCTACTGATCACGCGCACGTTGGACACGTTTATATTTGACAACTTGTCCGCCACAATGGATTCTTCCAGTTTCGAGGCGTAATAAGTGTAATCGTCCGTCAGGATTTCGACTTCTTTCTCAAATTTGTCCAGCTTGGCCTTGGTTTCATTCAAGGCTTCGAGGCGCGTGTTGATTTCAGTCAGCTTGTTTTCGGTCAGTTGCTTCGTGTTGGCGATGGCCTCGATCAGGTTCGCCTGCATGTCTTTGACCTGCTGGATCAGGCTCGAGCGGTCGGGATGGTCCTTGCCAAGTTTCTGGGACACCCGGCTCAGGTCGTTCAGCATTTCCAAGAGGCGCAACTGCATTTCGCGCACCACAACGGATTCGGTCTGGCTGGACAAGCTGGCAATAATCGAAGCGTCCAGATTTTCCGGCGTAATGGCCTCCTCCGTCCGTGCCAAGTCGGTCAGGGTCGTCTGGGCTTTGGTGAATTGCTCCAACAGCAGTTCTTTCTCCGTGTCCAGCAACGAGATGTTATTGGCCTTGCGGAACTCCTGCAATTCATTTTGTGCCAGGGTCAGTGAATCGCCGACACGTTTCTTCTGCTCCGTGAAGAACGGCGCGCTTTGCGGGTTGGCAAATACCCGGATATGTTCTTCCGTGTAGGCATCCACCACTTTCTGCAGAATGGCTTGCGCCTGTTCCGGATCGCCGAGGCGCAGGCTCACGTTCATGACATGCGAGTCGCGAATCGGCTCCACCAGCAGGCGCTGATCGAGTTCTTCGATGGCTTCCTGTTCCGCCGTCGGTTTTTCCCTCAGTTTCAGCACGTAGAGAACGCCATTGATCGTACTGCGCAACGCGCGGAAAGGAGCATTGAGGAAGCCAGAGTAATACGGGAAGTCGCTCTCGGCGAGGCCCAGATCCGTCACGACCTTGCCCAAGACGTTTTGGCTGTGCAGCAACTCCACCTCGGAATTGATGTCCTCGATGCTCATCTGGATCATCGTCACGCCTTGCGAGGCCTGTGTCACGGTTGGGTCGGTTTGAGACACTTCACGCCCGCGCATCAACCGCACCTTGGCCGTCGATTCGTACGTGGGCGGCCAGATGTAGTTGCCCAGAAACACCACCACCAACACAATCGCCGGCAAAAGGACAAGCAGCGTCAAGTGTTTAAAGATGACGGTGAGGATGTCTCGCAAGAAGAATTGCCGTTGGTCCATCGTCGCGCTTCCTTTATTTGTCTCCGCCGCGCGCTTTCACACGCACACCTCGGTGACGTTTCTCTTTCCGCTACTGCCGCTCCCCTTAGGGGTTCAACACATCCATGATCCCGGTGATGCCGGTACTGAAATTGATGTTCCGGCTGCGCGTATCCACTTGCTGTTCGTTCAGGTAGTACTGCGCGTTCACACCCAGCGAATTGTCGAAGGGCACCATCTTGTCAATGTACTGCTCGACAAACAGGTTCAGCTTGGAAACGGTCTTCTTCGGCACGTAGACAACGTCGAAGGGACGCAACAGAATATCGTTTTCGGTGTGCCCTTCGGTCAGTGCCACGCGCAGGTTGGTCTTGAACACATACGGCTTGCCGTTCGGGTTCCGCCGCATCACGATGACGTTGTTCAGGCGGCTGTCGTTGTTGAAGCCGTTCGCGGTCAGGACGGCCTGAATAGCGCTCGGCGCGCCCTCCAGCGGATAGACGCCCGGCGTCTTCACTTCACCGCCCACATAGATGCGGCCGCCCGTGGCCTTGAGGATATCGACCGAGGGTTCCACCGGGTTGTGGATGATGCCTTCGGACGTTTTCGCGAGCACGTGCTGCAACTCGTCCACGCTAAATCCTGCCGCCTGTACTTCCCCAAGCCGGTTGATCGAAACCCGCCCATCCGGGCGCACTTGCACCGGCCCGTTCATCTCCGCCAGCACGTTCGTGGCCACCGCCGGGAAGACCAGGATGCCCACTTGCGGATTGTTGTTCAGGATTTTCGCCGCCTCGCCCTGGAGCAGGTCCGACGCCTCGGTGATGGTCATGCCGCCGATCCGCATGTCCACGGGGATGCCCGGCAGGCGGATGCCACCGTCCGGCCGCACCACCACGTCGCGGCTGATATCGCCATAGCGGTCCAGGTTCACGAAATCCACGTTGACCGTAATCCGCGGTTCGCCTTCGATGATCCCGGACTCCGTATAGACGCGCTTCAGGTCATCACGCAGTTCCAGCGCGCTACGGTTCCGCGCCAGGACGTCGCCCACTTCCGGGGCGCTGATCATGCCGTCAGGCCGGACGGTCCGCGTGACGTTGAGCTGCCAGTTGTCCAGGAACGAAATGCCCAACACGTCGCCGGTCTGGATCTTGTAGGTCCCCGGTTCGAGCGTGCCCGGCGTGAACGCAATCTCCATGCTGTCGCCCACTTCGATCCGGTAATCCCACGGCACCTCCCCCGCCCGCATCGCGCGAATGGCGAAGCTCACGTCCAGGACGTCCCCTACCTGAACATAATACGGGCGGTCCAGGCCGCTCACACCGTCCACTTCGGACGGCGTGACCGGCTTGTCCTCACCGTTTTCTCCCACCATGATGATGCCGTCTCCGGCCGCGCCTGACGTGGCACACCCGGCCCCAAAGAGAGCGAGCGCCAAGAGTGAGCAACAAAGCCCAAGGGCTTGCACAGTTTTCATACGGGAAAGCCTCCGCGACAGGTCTTGGGGTAATGAGTACCGCATATGCTGGTTCTTCCTTCCGCTTCTCGCATATCAATCAACTTCTACCGAAGTTAACTGCTCCAACCTGCACCACCCCGGCGCGGCCCGCGCCGCCGCCGGGCAGTGCCTAACGGGGCCGCGTGCTCCGACGCGCCCCGGGTACCGGGCGCTGGGGCGGCTGCAACTCCATTCGCATCTCCATGGCGGACTTCGTCTCGCCGAGCAAGAGGTCAAGATTCTCCACTTGCGCGGCCGAGATCGCCGGATAGTCGTGCTCGGGCGCCGTCAAGGCCTTGCCTGCGCGGCCTAGAGGGTTCTTTTGGCCCTTTTGGTCGCTAATCGATGCAAGCTGGCCACCACGATGGTCTTCCGTTGCTTCCCGCTTGACCGCGTGTTTGGTCCGGTAGGATCCCTTGGCCACCGGGCCTTGTCCATAGCTGCCCGGGAGCGGCACATTGCGGGAGCCTTGTTCGGGCGCCTTCTCCGTCAGCACCACGTCTTCGTCTTCACTGAAAACCTGCGCATATTCCTGGGCGCCCTTGATGACCGGGAACCGCTCGACACGGGGTTGTGCCCGGCGCGTCAGGTATTCGCCTTCGATCCGAAGTTGGGCCGAGCGGCTTTTCATCGTGCCTATCGGCAATTCCGCCGGCAAATGGGCGGTTTGGTTCAAGACCCGCAGGGCGACAATGGCGCCATAGTAGATAGCAGTACGGTAGATCCCCTCGGCGCGATTATAAATATCGGTGATTTCACTGAAAACCGCGCCGAGCGCGTTCCCGGCATTGGATTCAAATACCGTGTGAAAATCAGGGGCGACCGTGATGCCGTTGATAGTGATGCGGTAGCGCAACCCTGGGTTCTTAAGATAATTCGGGGGCGCGGGGATCAGTACTTCTGCCCGGATGCGCAGCAGTTCAATCTGGTCCTCATAGCGGATGATAGACTCCTCTTCACCGGTTTCTTCATCGTAAAAGAGGAAGGGACCACCCGGGGGGCGCTGCCATTTGTGCAGCTTGATAATGGCGGTGTCGTTCTTGTGCTCGACGATCAACTTGTATTGATCGTCAAGAATAAACCCGTGATACTCCGCATGCTCACGGTAGTCGGCGTTCTCCGCCTCAACGGGCGTCTGCTGAAGTTCATCCGGGTTGATGGCAAACACCGGCTGAACGCCAAGAACAAACACCGCGAGGGCCAGAACCCCGCTCTGCTTTCGTGGGCGCAACAAAATGCACCAAACCCTTCCACATTAGACGCACTGATCACCCGCGTCGCCCCACGCCGGGGGATCAGGCCTCCTTTGTCCGCTAAGGCCATCATACCCAATAGTTAGGGCTAAAGCAATAACAGCACCGCCTGTATACCCATAGCGTAGAACCCAGGCTGCGCTGGAAACTGATTACTTCCGGTAGCTTTCGATCCTTTCCCACCTTTTTGTAAAGAATACGTCGCTTTCGGCGAATTTGTCAAGCATTAAGTTCCCGCGTCCGCTGAAACCACGCGACCGTCTGGCGCAATCCCGCCTCGAGATCTACCCGCGGACGCCAGCCCAGGAGCCTGGTTGCTTTCGCGTGATCCACAGTGCTCTTGTAGATCTCGCTCCTGGCGGGCCGCAGCCGGGAAGGATCGCGCACCAGTTCGTAGCGTACTTCCATGATCTTCCCGATAAGGGCCGCTAAATCGCCCATGCTGATCGATTCGGATGCGCCAAAGTGGACGAGTTCCCCTTCGATGCCGTCCGCGGCAGCCATCAGCAGAAAGGCGTCCACAATATCGTCCACATAGGTGAAGGGACGGGTTGGGGAGAGGTCTCCCAGGCGGAGTATCGGTCCCGCCAGCAACTGCTGGATGATCGTGGGCATGATGAGGTAGCGGCCCATGCGCGGGCCGTAGGCGTTGAAGAGGCGAATGGTGGCGACAGGCAGACCGTAAGAAAGGTGATACGTCTGCGCGACGAAGTCCCCGGCCAGTTTGGCCGCGGTGTACGGATTGCACCCCATGACCGGGTGCTCCTCCGTGATCGGCTTCGGGCCGCGCGCATCGCCATAAACTCCGGCCGTCGAGGTGTGTACCAGACGCCGCACCCGGGCAAGCCGGGCCGCTTCGCACACGTTCTGGGTGCCAAGGGCGTTGGTGGCGAGGGTTTCTTCGGGGTGGGCGTATGAATATGCCACGCTCGTAACAGCCCCAAGATGAAACACGGAATCTGCGCCCGCGATGAGTTCGCGCAGGAACGCCGCTTCGCGCAGGTCCCCGCCAGCCAGGGTCAAACGCTCATGTTGGACTCCTTTCAGGTGTCCTGGGCGGTAGAGCGGATCGCCGTGAACCATGGCGCGCACCTGCGCCCCCTCGCTCAGAAGCCGCTCGACCAGGTGGCTCCCGATAAAGCCGCCCGCGCCCGTGACCACTATCACCCTGCCTGTCCAGTCCATGTGAAAAGCTCCCGGACCTAATCCCCTTGGTCCACTGCGTCCATTGCGTTCATGTCCCCAGGCTTTTTCCACACCCCTATAATATAGGTCAAAGCTCCCCTCGCCGCGGGGATTTGCCGTTGCCAGTCCTCCAGGCGCCGCACCAATCTCGCCAGGAACGGCACAAAGATGAAGAAAGTCCACATTCCGGGCAAGAACTCGAGGTGTTCGGTCTCGAAGTGCACGCTCCTCGCCAGGCGCGCCAAACGCCCCCGCGAATTGGCCCGGTACCAGGTGCGAAACGTGTCCTCCTCGTGGACACCGAACATATTTCCCTTCAGTATCTGTTTCAGTCGATAGGGGATAAAGCGGCTAATCAGCGTAAACGCGCTGTAAGCGTTCGGCGTCAGCGCGATAAACGTTCCGCCCGGCTTCAGGACGCGCCGGCACTCGCCGAGGTCGATTTCGGGCTGTTCGAGGTGCTCCAGTACCCATTTGCAGGCGATGAGGTCGAAGGTGTTGTCCGGGAAGGGCAGCTTTCCGAGGGGTGCCAACACGACGCCATGCGCCAGTTCATTCGCGCGCAGCCCCAGCAGGTCCATGTCGCAGCCCACCGTATAGCGGCCGGCCAGGAGGGCGGGCAAGTCCGGGTCGCCACGGCTGCAGCCTGCATCCAGGACCAGCGCCGTGGGGTGCATGTGTCGGGCGATGATAGCGTTCAGAGGGCCGTTGATTTCCCGGATCCACTGCTCGATCAGGGCAACCTTGGCGGGCCCCAGCCGCTGGCGCAGCGCAGCCACGTCAAGCGCGAGCGTTTCCTTGCCTGAATCCCGCCCTCGAGTTCGTGTCACGGCGTCCACTCCTTGCTCGCGGACACGAGTATAGACAACCAGCAGCGCGAAGAGGAAAAAAGTGGCCAACCTGTGCTGCGCGTTCGCCCAGAATTCTCAGTCGGCCAGCAGTGCCCTCCACAAGATCATGAGCACCAAGAAACCGCCGCCGGCGGCCACGAAGAGCGCCAGCCATGAAATGGCATGACGCGACGCTTCAAACCCGTCGGAATCGATGGCCAGCCGCGTGCGGTGATAGCTCTCGGCGGACCAGCCTGCCAGCACCGTCCCAAAGAGGAGCAGCGCGACGCCCGCGGCCACAAAATCGTTGCCGCGTTGGTTTGCCGCTATCGCTTCCGGCGCCAGCCCCAACACCATCTGGCGCAGGAACAGGCCCATCCGCGCGACGACGAACCCCAGTCCGATCAAGCCCAACGCCGTCCGGATCCAGGCGAGAAACGTCCGCTCATTCGCCAGATGTTCCCGCGTCCGCACGCTTCGGTCCTTCGGCGCTTCCTCTCCCGCACCGATCGGCATCACAAAGCATAGGCCCCGGTAGCA
>JACPGD010000415.1 GCA_016182645.1 Candidatus Hydrogenedentota bacterium
AGCGGCACATTGGCCACCGGCAGCCCCGCGCCCGTCCGCACGACCCACCGCAGGTGCGCCGTCTCTCCGGGCCGGTAGAGGTTCCGGTCCGAGTACAGGAAGGCGTCATAGGCCTCGCTGTCGAAGTGCGGCATACTCTCGGTGAATCCCGTGGGATCGTCCGAGCGTGCGGTCAGGTCAAGAAACGTGTAGTCATCCTGCGTCTCCGCCACCACCACGCGCGGCGTCCCCAGTTTCGTGTTCAGCGCCTGCAAATGGGCAATGCCGCGCTCGTCCGTGTTGGCGGTACCCATCAACTGACTCTTCGCGCTGTAGACGGAGATCTTCGCCAGGGGCAGCGGCGCGAGCGTATACAGGTCGTGCGCGAAGACGACGACCTCGTCGTCCTCCCACTGCGCCAGCAGGCCGATGTTCGTCCACACCACAATGCGCGTGGAGCGGTAATCGTCGACCGGGGTCACCGTCAGCCCGAACACGCCCTTCTTGTCCGCGGGCATAAAGTCTTGAATCTCGAGCGGCACGGTCACAAGTGTGTCCGGCCGTTCCGGCACGGGTAGTTCCTTGGTGACGATCTCCTGGGCGTATTTCTCGCTAAACGTATCCCAGGTCCGGCCGTTGTCTATGTGCTCAATCGCCGCGACGATGTTGGAAGGGAATAGTTGGTGCAGGGTCACGTTCACGTGCTTCAGGTTCCGCGCCTGGATCGGCAGGGGACCGCTGTTCCGGCGTGGGAAATAGTACTTGCCGGGATAGCCGAAGTCCGCCCCTTCCACCTTGGGCGCTTCCTCGAGCACGACCTTCAGCGGGTCGCGCGCTTCTGTTTCCTCTCCTGGCGTCGGCGGTCCGTAGACCAGGGCCGGCGCAATCGACAGCGTGTAGACAGTCCCCGATTTCCAGTCGCCGTAGATTTCGACCCAGTTGTAACTGGAGGGCTGGACGCGCAATCCACTCGCTGCCGGCTCGACGTGCAGGTGTTTCCGCAGCGACTCCGCGTCCACTTCGCCGTTGAATTGAAGCCGCAACACCGCCCCATCCACGCCCCGGCCTTCCCAGTCGTGGTACGTCACGTCCAGCGGCGTTCGCGTCGCCTGAGTCAGCTTCAGCTCCGTGGAATAGGCCTCCGCCAGCACCATCCGTTCTTTGCCCGGCACGCCGGCGGCAATCTCCAGCTTCAGTGTGGCGTCTTCGGGTGCTTCCTCTGCCAAAGCAATTTCGGCAGTGGCACTGATGGATGCGCCTTCGAGCGTGTAGGGCAACTCAAGCCCCGTCGCGGTGTTCACGACGCGCAGGCGCCGTTGCAGTAAGGGCATGTACACCGAATTCGAGAAATTGACCTCAATCCGGTCTCTCCCTTCCTGCCGGGGTTTCCATTCGGCGCCTTGCACCACCAGCACGCCGTCCGAAGGGAACGTCAGGTGTACCGGTTCTTCCAACGGGGCCTTACCGGACGCCTCGGTGAAATCGGTGCCCAACTCAAAGGTGACCGGCCGCGCGGCAGTGGCCGGCACCGCTATCCGCGGCGACTTGCTATTCTCGGTGGTCATGAGCGACCACTGAACGGGTGCGCCGCTGGCGTCTTTGACCACCAGCTTCTGCTGAAGGATCTGGGGAGACACGTCCACTTCGAATACGAGTTCAAAGTATAAGTACCCGCCATCCTCGTTCACCAAATCCAGCGATTCCAGGCGGAACCGGAAATTGACAAACTTCAGGGTCCGCTCTGCTTCAGCCAGCACTTCACCGTTCACGCCCTGCACGCTGGGTGCGATCGTCACCGCGTAAACCTCCCTCGGGAAGGGCACGGAAGTGTCGCGGTGGAAGGAAAGATAGTTCTCCCCCACTTCCACCCGCCCCGGCAGTTCTGGCGTGAAGGCCAGCGGCGCCGCCGGATCCGTGAGTTTGATCGGGCGGTCAAAGAAGAGGACCAGCCGCTCGCCCAGCAACTCGTTCTTCAGGGGAAAAGTACCAATAACATGGAGCGCCGCTGCGTCCGCTGGCGGCGCCTCCTGCCCCCGCGCGAGCGGCACCGTCTGGGTGGCGATCAAGAGAACAACAACAATCGCGAAGGGTGAAAAGAAAAGGCGGGCGCACAGCATGGGACGAACCTCCGGCGTGGTGGCGTGCAAGGCAGGATACCTTCCTGTCCCTATGAATGCCAGGATAACAAAGTAAGTTGCAGCCCCGGAAATTCTACTCTGCCGCGGCGGAGATGCGCTTCTCTCCGAAGGAATTGCAGAGCGTTCACGGCCGAAAACCGAACTCGTACACCGACTCGCCGCCAGACTCCAACTCGGCAATTCCAATAGACATGTCTTTGATTATTGCGTACGTTAAGTCAGGATTCTCAGTGGCACATTTCCCGATTCTGGTCCAGTGTTCAATTTGCGCGGATACGGTACGATGCTCGACGGCGCTTACGGCTTTTGCCGCCTTAATCAACTCGTCAGAAAGTCGTAGCGTCTGAGCCATCAAAGCCCCTCCATACTCAAATCGATCACGAACTCGACGCGCCGGTTGAGGGCGCGCCCTTCCGGAGAGTCGTTCTTGGCGATAGGCCGGTGTTCACCATAACCGCCCGCGGAGAGGAGATCCGGGTTCATTTCGTAGTTTTGTTCGATATAATAGACAACATTAGAGGCACGCATGGAAGAGAGCTGCCAGTTACTCTTGAATTGCGGCGTATTGATGGGGATGTTATCGGTATGGCCTTCCACGCGCACGGGCTTGCCCGCTTTGTTCAGTACTGACGCAAGCTTATCAATCAAGGGCATCGATTCCGGCGCCAGTTCCGCGCTGCCGGGCTCGAACAGCAAAAAGGCCGCCAGCCGGATCGTGACCTTCCGGCTGTCTTCGCTCACTTGCACCGTAACGTCCTTCTCCAGGCCTTCCGTGCGAAAGATTTCCTCGAGTTCACTCTTTAGCGCCTCGGCCCGCACTTTTCGCGTGGTCTCGCTGGAGGTCTCTGGCGGCCGCGGTATGATGCTTTTGCGCTCCCCGAGCGTGGACGTGGTAAAGGGGACTTCCACCGGCGAGGTCGTCGGATTGCTGAAGGCGTCGCTGAGGGTGACCGACAACTGCTTGAATTTCGCCGCGTCCACGTTGGACATGGCATACATCACCACGAAAAACGCCATGAGCAGGGTGATGAGGTCGGCATAGGTGAGCAGCCACCGTTCCTCGTTTTCCTTCTCTTCCTCTGCGTGCTTGCGCTTCATAGCGAATCCTGTTTCGTATCGTCCAGACTCTATGCCGGGAGCCATGCTCGGCAGCGTCCGGCCTCTGTGCCGGACGCAATGCCGCAGGACTCACCCTGAATTTCACCCGATCCCAGTTTTGCGCAACGCCGGGCCGGTGCCCCAAGGTCGCGTCCGGCACAGAGGCCGGACGCTACAGGGCAAGGCTGCTACTGGCTATTGCTTCACCTCGGCTGCGGCGGCCTGCACCGCCAATACCCGCCCGCGTTTCTCTTCGTGGATCAGCGACATCAGCTTCTCCTGGATGAAGCGCGGGTTGTCGCCGCTCTGAATGCTGACCAGGCCTTCCACGATCAACAGGCCCACTTCCGCTTCCTGGTGTGCCCGGTAGTGCAATTTCTTGGCCAAGGGAAGAAAGACCAGATTCGCCACGCCAATGCCATACAGTGTAGCCAGGAACGCGCCGGCAATCGCATGGCCGAGCATTTCCGGCTCGGACAGGTTGCTGAGCACGTGGACCAGCCCCACAACGGTCCCAATGATGCCCATGGTCGGTGCAAACCCGCCCGCCGTCTGGTAGATGCTCGCCTGCATCTTCGCCTGGGCTTCCTGGGTCGCCACCTGCGTCACCAGGATGTCTTTGAGCACCTCGGGCGCCGTACCGTCCACCAGCAGGCGGATACCCCGCTTCAGCAGTATGTTGTCCAGCTTGAGCGGGTAGTGTTCGAGGACGAGCAATCCTTCGCGCCTCCCCAGCGTGGCCAGTTCGCCCAAGGTGGCGATGAGCACCTCCGGTTCGACGCTGGCGCGCTTCACCGCCTCCATGGTGCTCTTCGTGATGGACAGGATCTCTTCCATGGAATAGCAGGCAATGGTCGCCCCGATGGTGCCGCCCGCAATCAGGAGCATGGCCGCGGGATGGACGAGGGCGGCCAGTTCCGAGCCCTCGAGGATGGCGGAGAGGAGAATGGCGGCGACCCCGCCCACGATTCCAACAAGGCTGATTAAGTCCATAGAGCACCCGGTCCTGACAACCGCGAACTACCGGCAGGCTCACCCCGTGTCCCGTCCCGGCCCCGGTGGAGATGCCAACTGCGTCGCCCGCAAAGTGTAGCGGCACACGACGCATTTTTCCAGCACTTTCCCAAACCCCACCCAGTAGTATCGCGTTCGCCGAGCGCGATACTGGGCCGGGCACTGCCCAGACTTGCGTAGACCGCCGCCGTTTCTCGCCCGAGCCAACAGTCGCGCGCTCGGCGAACGCGCGACTACTGAATCACACGTTAAACCGGAAAAACACGACATCCCCGTCCTTGACCACGTATTCCTTGCCCTCGACCCGCATCACGCCCGCCGCCTTGGCGCCGGCTTCCCCCCCATGCTTCATGTACGCGTCGCAAGCAATCACTTCCGCCCGGATGAATCCCCGCTCGAAATCGGTATGGATCGTCCCCGCAGCCTGGGGTGCTGTCGCCCCGTTTGCAATCGTCCATGCCCGTACTTCCTTTGGCCCGGCGGTCAGGAAGGTGATCAGGCCCAATGCGCGGAAGCCCTGGTGGATGACTTGCTCCAGCCCACTTTCCGTCGCGCCCATGGCGGTCAGGAATTCGTGCCGTTCCGCCTCGGTCAAGCCCGCCATCTCCTCTTCTGCCTTCGCGCAGACCTTGACCACCTCGGCGTTCTCCGCCGCCGCCAGCGTCCGCAACGCCCGCACATACTCATTGTCCTCGGCCAAGCCGCCTTCGTCCACGTTGGCGGCATAGATGACGGTCTTGGACGTGATGAAGCGCATCTCCGCGTTCAACTCGCGGAACTCCTCGAAATCCTGGGCCTCGAAGGCCGCCACTGGCCGCCCGGCCCCCAAGTGTTCACGCAAGGCGTTGGCCAGGTCGATCTGCGGTTGGAGTTTCTTGTCGCCCTTTGCCTGCTTGGTCAGCCGCTCGAGCTTGCGTTCGAGCTGTTGCAGGTCCGCCAGGATCAGCTCCGTATTGATCACCTCCACGTCGTCCTTCGGGTCTGGCTGGGCATGCACGTGGATCACATTCGGGTCGTCAAAACACCGCACCACATGCACTATCGCGGCCGTCTCGCGGATGTGGCCCAGAAACTGGTTGCCCAGCCCCTCTCCCTGGCTCGCCCCCTTCACCAGCCCGGCAATGTCCACAAACTCCACCGTGGCATACGTCGTCTTCTGCGGCTTCACCAGTTTCACCAACTGGTCCACCCGTGGGTCCGGCACCGGCACAATCGCCTTGTTCGGCTCGATCGTGCAGAACGGATAGTTCGCCGCCTCGGCGTTCTGCGTCTCCGTCAGTGCATTAAACATCGTGCTCTTGCCCACATTTGGCAAGCCAACAATACCAATACTCAACGCCATGATGGTGGGTTCCTAGGGGGTAGAAGGGGTAAGTGAAATCCTGCCGGCGGCCGTCCCAATCTAGTGGCCCGAAAAGAGCCAACAACGCACCGGCAGCAGGAGACAAATGGTATCACGCCCGGCCTTGGGCCACAAAACGGCGCCGACCTCTTGCCGGAAGGAAGAACTTGACTGAATTACCCGATCCGATTGTTCCCCGTGGAACATCGTGAAGGGTACAAGAAGCTCGAATTCCTCGGGAACGGGGCAGGGCAGATCTGTCCGATCTCAAGGCAAGGGGGGGGCAGGGGCGTTTTGCGAAACAAGGGGTACTCAGTGGACAATATG
>JACPGD010000416.1 GCA_016182645.1 Candidatus Hydrogenedentota bacterium
CGTTCTGCGAGGGGTCATGGATTCCATCGAGCGTATCTCTAAAGGTCTATCTTTTGACGATGTCCTGCTGCGGCCGGCCCGCTCTAATGTCCTGCCCCGCGAGGTCAGCATCGCCACCCGCCTAAGCCGGAACCTGTCCGTCAACATCCCCATCCTGAGCGCCGCCATGGACACGGTGACCGAATACCGTCTCGCCGTGGCCATCGCCCAGGAAGGCGGCCTCGGCATCATCCACAAGAACCTGTCCGTTGACCAGCAGGCGCTCGAGGTGGACCAAGTCAAACGGTCGCAGGCGGGCATCATCACCCAGCCCTTCACGCTCACCCCCGATCAAAAGTTGCACGACGCGGAAAACCTGATGTCGCGCTATCGCGTGTCCGGCGTGCCCATTACAGATGCGCAAGGCTATCTTGTGGGCATCCTCACGAACCGCGATCTGCGCTTTGAAGAGGACTTCTCCAAGCCCATTCACGAGGTCATGACGCCGAAGGAACGCCTGGTGACCGTGTCCCCGGGCACGTCGCACGAGGACGCCAAACGGCTGCTGCACAAGCACCGCATCGAAAAGCTGCCCATCGTGGACGAGAAGGGACGCCTGGTCGGCTTGCTCACGATCAAGGACATCATCAAGGCCCGCGATTTCCCAAACCGTTGCCGGGACGAACATGGCCGGCTCCGCGTGGGGGCCGCCGTGGGCGTGGGGCCGGACGAAGTGAGCCGGGCGCGCGCCCTGGTGGATGCTGGCGTCGACGTGCTCGTCGTGGACTCCGCGCACGGCCATTCGGACATGGTGCTCAAGGCGGTGTCAATGCTCAAAGAAGCTTTCCCACAGATGGACGTCATCGGCGGCAACGTCGTCACCGCGGAAGGCGCTCAGGACTTGATCGCCGCCGGGGCCGACGCGGTCAAAGTGGGCGTCGGCCCAGGCGCCATTTGCACCACCCGCGTGGTGGCGGGCGTCGGCGTGCCGCAACTGTCGGCCATCCTCGACGTGGGCCGCGTCTGCAAAGAACACGGCGTGCCGGTTATCGCCGATGGCGGCATCAAGTATTCCGGCGACATCGCCAAGGCGATTGCCGCGGGCGCGGACAGCGTCATGATCGGCAGTCTCTTCGCCGGCACGGAAGAAAGCCCCGGCGAAACAGTCCTCTACGAGGGCCGCACCTATAAGGTCGTGCGTGGCATGGGCTCGATTAAGGCCATGCAGCGCGGGAGCAAGGCGCGCTACATGCAGTTCGACGTCGAACCGGACAAGCTCGTGCCCGAGGGCATCGAGGCGCGCGTGCCCTATCGCGGCGCCCTGGCCGACTACGTCTTCCAACTCGTGGGCGGGCTGCGCTCGGCCATGGGCTATTGCGGATGCACAGACATCGCGAGCATGCAGCGCGACACCATCTTCATCGAAATCACCGCCGCGGGACTGCGCGAAAGCCATCCCCACGACGTGACCATCACCGAAGATGCCCCCAACTATCAGGTGCCGAGGTAATACACCATGCAGGGCGTAGGCCGGCCCATCGTTGTCCTCGATTTCGGCGCGCAATACAGCAAGCTGATTGCGCGTCGCGTGCGCGAGGCGAAGGTGTACAGCCTCATCCTGCCTTACAACGCCCCGTTCGACGAACTCGTGGCGCTGCAGCCGGCCGGCATCATCTTCAGCGGCGGCCCCGCCAGCGTCCATGTCGCCGGGGCGCCCAAGCCGGACCCCCGCGTCTATGATCTCGGCGTCCCCATTCTCGGCATCTGTTACGGCGCCCAACTGCTCGCCGACATGCTCGGCGGCAAAGTGCTGCCGGGGATCAAGCGCGAATATGGCATCGCCCATCTCGAGCACCGCGATACCACGGGCTTTTTTGATCAGGTGAACGAACGGACGCAAGTGTGGATGAGTCACGGGGACCGGGTCGAAGTCCTGCCCCTGGGCTTCATGGCGATCGGGGAAACGGAAAACTCGCCTTACGCCGCCATCGCCGATCCTGAAAACAGGCGCTATGGCGTCCAGTTCCACCCCGAAGTCGTGCACACGCCCCAGGGTCCGCAGATTCTCAGCAATTTCGTCCATAAGATTTGCGGCTGCGATTCGACCTGGGACATGGGCAACTTTGTCGACCTCGCCGTGCGTGATATCCGGCGGAAAGTCGGCGACAAGAAGGTCCTCTGCGCGCTCAGTGGCGGGGTGGATTCGTCAGTGGCGGCCGCGCTCATTCACAAGGCCGTGGGCGATCAGCTCACCTGCGTGTTCGTCAACAACGGTCTGCTCCGCAAGGGCGAGCCCGATCTTGTCCAGCACGTCTTCCGCGACAACTTCCACATCAACCTCGATTACGCCGACGCCGCCGATTGCTTCATCGACGCGCTGGCGGAAGTGGGCGATCCGGAACAGAAGCGCAAGATTATTGGCAACCTTTTTGTCGAGGTCTTCGAGAAAGAGGCCACCCGCCTCGGCCATATGGATTTCCTGGCCCAAGGCACCCTTTATCCCGATGTTATCGAGTCCGTCTCGGCCACGGGCGGGCCCTCGGCCACCATCAAGAGCCACCACAACGTCGGCGGACTTCCGGATAAGATGAACCTTGAATTGCTCGAACCGCTGCGCGAATTGTTCAAGGACGAAGTGCGCGCACTCGGGCGGCAACTGGGCCTGCCCGAGGAGATCGTCGGCCGGCATCCATTTCCCGGCCCCGGGCTCGGCGTGCGCTGTATCGGCGCCATCACGCGGGAACGCCTCGACACCCTGCGCGAGGCCGACGCGATCTTCATCGAGGAAATCCGCATTGCGGGACTCTACGATGCCATCTGGCAGGCACTGGTCTGCCTGTTGCCGGTGAAGAGCGTCGGCGTTCAGGGGGACGAACGCACCTACGAAGAAGTGTGCAGCCTGCGTGCCGTCACTTCCGAAGACGCCATGACCGCCGACTGGTTCCGTTTCCCCTCCGAGGTCCTGCAGCGGTGCGCCAACCGTATCTGCAACGAAGTGAAGCACATCAACCGCGTGCTCTACGACATCACCTCGAAACCGCCCGGCACGATCGAGTGGGAATGACATGCTGTCGTTGTTGCTCTGCCTCAGCGCACTCGCCGCCCCCCCCTCCATTCCGTCCGTTCCCCCCAACATCATCCTGATTACCGTGGATACGCTCCGCGCGGACCGTCTGGGCTGCTACGGCCACCCCGGCCGGCTCACGCCCAATATCGACCAACTTGCCCAACGCGCTATACTCTTCACGGACATGATCTGCGAGGAGCCGCAGACCGGCCCGTCCATCATTTCCATGCACACCTCGCTTTTCCCTCGCATGACCGGGACCATCCGGAACAGCGTGCCGCTCGCCACGGGCGTGACCATTTTCCCGGAGTTATTGCACGGCGCGGGCTATCAAACAATGGCCGTGGTCAGCAATTGGAACCTCAAACGCAAGCTATGCGGGCTTGATCGCGGTTTCGAGATCTACGACGACGCCTTCGGCCCGAGTGCCTGGCAGATCCGCCGTACCGAACGCTACGCCGATGAAGTGACGGACGCCGCTCTTGCCCTCGTGGCGCAACGCGACTCAACACGTCCGCTCTATCTCTGGGTCCACTATATGGACCCCCATGATCCTTACAGACACCACGAAGGCATTGGACCGAAGCTCGAATCCGCCCGGGGAATAAGCGGCACGACACGGGCGCGCCTCCGGTATGACTCGGAAGTGGCTTATATGGACCACCACCTGGGACGCCTGCTCGAGGCGCTGCCCACCGACAATACGTTCGTCGTCTTTACCGCCGATCATGGCGAGAGCTTGGGCGAACACGATTATTTCGGGCATACCCGGCGGCTCTTCCAACAGATGCTGCGGATTCCCTTGCTGATCGCGGGCCCCGGCATGAGGGCCGGACGCTCGGAAATCCCGGGACGGGGTGTTGATATGGCCCCCACCCTCCTGGGAATGGCCGGGATACGCCCCGCCTCTGAAATGATGGGGGTGGATCTGCTCTTGGCCGCGCCCGCGCCGGGTCGCGTGCGTGTGGTCGAAACGTATGGCGGAGACATCCCCCGCAGCGAGGCCGGGCGCGGCGCACTGGCGGCGCGCGAGCCAAAATTCCGAGCGATCCTTCAACTTGGGTGGAAACTTATTGCCGGAAACCGAATCCGCCTCTTTCATCTTGCCAATGATTCAGGCGAACTCGATGACTGTTGGCGGAGACAGCGGGAACGAGGGGAGGCGCTGTTGGAAACGTTGGCGGAATGGGACACCACCATTCCCCGTGCGCAGGCGGAAGCCGCCGCGCTGACGGAGGAGGACGTGCGCGCCCTCGAAGCAGCGGGCTATTTATAGCCAGTTGCAGGTGCGGAAAGCGATGGTTGCAAAGGTCGGACTTGGCCCGCTCATCCCGGTATTTGAGCCGGAAACCGCTGTTCAGCTAAACTCCCCTCTTTCTACCGCGCTCATCCTGGGAAGTTCATCGGCGGATGGTATTCAGTTCAACTCTCTTCCTCTTCCTCTTCCTACCAGGCGTGCTTACGCTTTATCTCCTCGTTCCCTGGAGATTGAAGAACTTCGTGCTGCTCTGTGCCAGCCTCCTCTTTTACGCTTGGGGCGAAGTCTTCTACTTCCTCATCATGCTGGCATCCATTCTCCTCAACTATGCGTTCGGACTGCTGGTCCACCGCTCTTCCGGAAGGACCGCCGCGAAGTTGGCCATGGCGGGAGGCGTCGCGGCGAATCTGGCGCTGCTCGGATACTTCAAGTACGCCAATTTCCTTGGCGCTAACGTCGGCGCCTTATTGTCTTCGCTGGGCATGGCGCCCCTCGAATTCGAGCGCGTTCACTTGCCCATCGGCATTTCCTTCTTCACCTTTCAGGGCATGTCCTACATGATCGACGTGTACCGGAAGGAAGCGCCCGTCCAGCGCAATCCCTTGCACATCGCGCTGTACATTTCGCTCTTTCCTCAACTCATCGCCGGCCCGATTGTCCGCTACCACGATGTCGCCTTGCAGATCATGGACCGGGTCCTGACCGCGGACGCCATGGCCTATGGCGTGAAACGGTTCACGATGGGCTTGGCCAAGAAAGTGCTGCTCGCAAACACCGTCGCGGTGGCTGCCGACAACATTTTCGCCCTGCCGCCAAACGACCTCACCGCGGGCGCCGCGTGGTTGGGCCTGGTCTGCTACACACTCCAAATCTACTTTGATTTCTCCGGCTATTCGGACATGGCCGTGGGGCTCGGCCACATGTTTGGCTTCACCTTCATGGAAAACTTCCAATGGCCCTACATTTCACAAAGCATTCGAGAGTTTTGGCGCCGCTGGCACATCAGCCTCTCCACCTGGTTCCGCGATTACCTGTACGTCCCACTGGGAGGAAACCGGTGCGCGCCCTGGCGGACCTACCTGAATCTGGTCATTGTGTTTTTCCTGTGCGGGCTTTGGCATGGGGCAAGCTGGAATTTCGTGATCTGGGGTCTTTACCACGGTTTTTTCCTCGTTCTTGAACGGAGTCCCGCGGGGCGTCTGCTCGACAAAATGTGGCGGCCGTTGCGACATGCCTATGTACTCTTGGTGGTCCTCCTTGGCTGGGTCTTTTTCCGCGCCGACACCATGCCGCACGCGCTGGAATATCTCGTGACTCTCTTTGGCGGCAGCGACGCCAATCCCGTGCTGCACCCGTGGCGAGAATACCTGCAAAACGACACCACTCTCGCGTTGGCATTTGGCGTACTCGGCGCGATGCCCGTCATTCCAGCCCTTCACGCGGGATGGACGAAGCGCACGGGACAGAATCGCAGCCTTCAAGCACTCAGACTTACGGCTGAAGCGCTCTCGTGCGCCACGCTGTTGTTGCTCTGCGCGATGACCCTTTCGGCCGGTACACACAACCCGTTTATCTATTTTCGATTCTAAGAAAACCCATGAACACCCTTGTACGAAAAATCACGGGCTTTGCGGCTTTCGCGGCCTTTTTAGTCGCGCTCTGGTTGCCGGGTCTTGATAGCATGCTGGGATTTGACCCCTACCCGGAACCCTACGAACGTCGCGAGTTGGCGAAATGGCCCGGAATTCCGAGGTCTCTGGATGAACTCTATGCGTTCCCTGTGCAGTTTGAGAGTTACTTCAATGATCACTTTGGCCTGCGTAGTGCCTTCATCCACATGAACAGTCTCCTGCGGGTGCGCGGACTGAACGTCTCCTCCGCCAAGAACGCGATGCTCGGCAAGGAGGATTGGCTGTACCTTGCGAATCCGGAGGTGGTGGATTCGTACCGCGTTCCGCGTCCCTCGGACGCGGCACAACTCGAACGCTGGACAAGAACTGCTCAGCAGCGCGCCAATTGGTGCAAAAAGAAAGGCGTGCGCACCCTGAACGTATGGCTGCCAGAAAAACAAACGCTTTATCCGGAGTTTCTTCCAGACTGGCTGGAGCCCGCGGCGCCGCGAACCAACCTTGAGGTCTGGACACGCCAGGCGAACAAAATGAAATTGCCGTTTCTCAGCCTGGCGCCCGCGTTGCGGGGGGCAAAAGAGACGCAGCTCATTTTTTACCGCACCGACAGCCACTGGAATTCATATGGCGCCTATGCGGCGTACCTGGCCATCATGAAACGCGTCACCGAAATTGGCGTATATCCACATGTCCTCGGGAAGAAGGAGCTGGTAAAAAAAGAGATTGTCAAAATGGGCGATATCGCCCAGTTGCTGAACCTGGAAGAATATTATTTGGAATCGCGGCGCGAATTGCGCGTGCGCCAACCCAAGGCCAAGCCTGTTCCCTTTCAATTGCGCGGCCAGGAACTGCCGCCCCACGCCCAAGTGCAGGCTTTCGCACAGCCCGATGCACAGCTTCCTAGAATCGTTATATTTTCCGATTCGTTCGGCTATGAAATCCTCCCCTTCCTCGTCGAAAGTTTCAGCCGCACCGTCCACGTTCGCTATCCACACTTTTCCCCGGAGATTATCCTCCAGGAAAAGCCCGACATCGTGGTGGAATTACACGCGGCACGGCATCTCGAAGCCGCAGGCGACGCAGGGGCCGACGAACAGTAGGGGGATACAATGTAGGCGGGATCATTCGTGTTCGGTTAAGACCCCAGCGCCCGCGGTTCTGGATTCCCGCCTTCGCGGGAATGACGGTATTCTTGGGGATTTTCGAATATTCGGCGTTCCCGCGAAGGCGGGAATCCAAAACCGTTCGCGCAATCCCCGGGACTTCGCTGGAAGCAGTCGGGAATCAGCACGAATCCCGCCATACGAATCCCACCAACGCACGGCCCCCCTGTTGAAATCAGTTCTTCCCCCATGTCCCCCTTTACTTTCGCCTGCTAGCATGACATTGGTTGAA
>JACPGD010000378.1 GCA_016182645.1 Candidatus Hydrogenedentota bacterium
CTGGCACGATCCCGGCCACGACAAAGAACTGGACAGTATGGTGGGCCGGCTCTTCGAACTCGAGCGCCGCGCCGACGAAAAGGTCCCCTTCCCCTTGCGTATGAGCTACACCTGGCAGCACATCCGGCCCGTCCGCGCCATCATCGTCTCCGGTTTCGGTGGCATGCTCACCCTCTATATCCTCGCGGTCATTGTCCGCTACATCTGGGAAAAGGTCAGCGACAAGGAAATCACGGTCACCCCCTGGTTCTTCACGATCTTCCTGCTGCCGTGGCTCTGGTCACTCGGACAGTACGGCATCGCCCTGCTCAGCCTCCGCCACGAGCCCGAAGTCTTCCGCCACGGCATCCACCACTACGACCAGGGCGACTTCGAGCGCGCCGAGCAACATTTCCGGCGCACCCTTGAAATCATGCCCCGCCACGTCCCCAGCCTCTACCTCCTCATCCAGCTCTGCGCCTACCGCTACGAATTCGACGACGCCTTCAAATTCTGCGCCCAACTCGCCCCCTTCGCCCCCGAAGAAGCAGAGAACCTCCAGCAGGAGTTGTGGACGCTGAAGCGGTTAGTGGCGAGAATGGAAAGTTAGTGAAAAGCGTCCGATCCGCCGTCGCCGCTGAACCGGGGAAGTTATCTGTAGAATCACGCCATGGACACTGTCTACATCGAAACATCAATCATCAGCCACGCCGCAGCTTGGCAAAGCAGAGATCCAGCGATTGCTGTGCTCCAAGCGCAAGCGAAAGAATGGCTGGCACGCGAGGCGCCCAAGTACAAGCTTGTAACCTCGCAGTTTGTCATCGACGAAGCTTCCATGGGAGACCCTGATGCGGCAGCGCGCCGCCTAGCCTTGCTCTCTGGTGTCGGTGTCCTGCTACCCAACGCCCAAGTGGAGGGAATTGCCGCGGCCATAATCGCCCGTTCCCTGATGCCTGAAAGTGCCAGATTGGATGCGTTGCACGTGGCGTCGGCACTCGTTGGAGGAGTACAATATTTGCTGACACAAAACTGTCGCCACATTGCCAACGCCCATGTTCTCCCGCGGATGTATGACTTGTTTGAGGAACTCGAACTGCCGCGCTTGCTGATTTGCACCCCCGCCGAATTCCTCGGAGGTTCCGTCGATGAGAGAGAATCCCATCCTCGATGAAATCCACAAGGCACGCAAAGAAATCCTCGCCAGGTATGAGGGCGATGTCCATGCCTATATCCAGGATGCTCGCAGGCGAGCTTTGGAGTCCGGGCGTCCTATCGCCACGGTAGAGCAAGCAGGAACGCGCACCGAAGTGGTGCCCCCTGTTTCCCCCGTTGAATGTCATCGCAAATTGAGTCGGCTGGGCGGCAGCGAGCCTGACTTACGTCCAGTTCGCCGGCGGCGTCCTGATTCTTGACACTCCCGCCCTTTTGACGGTAGAATTCACACAGTAAGTAGTGCAAAACCTTCAGGGCAGGGTGAAATTCCCGACCGGCGGTGACAGCCCGCGAGCGCTTCGGCGCAGACTCCGGTGAGATTCCGGGGCCGACGGTACAGTCCGGATGGAAGAAGGTTTTGGGGCAGTCGTGACTGCCAGAGTCTGCAATGTGCCGATGCTGGGACTGGCGACAGCATTAAGGCCGCGGCAACGCGTCCTTAATGCTGGCACCCCGGCTTGGGCAGAGAAGGCTTGGAGTGTAAGCTTCAGACTGCGTTGCGGGAATCTGGCTGCGGGGTTGCCGGGCGGCTGAAGAGGCCGCAAATCGACGTTAGAACTATGCCCTGAAGGTGATGCCTTCAGGGTTTTTTTATGTCGACTGATGAGCAGTATATGCGGCGCGCCTTGGAACTCGCCGCCCGTGGCCGCGGGCGAACCAGTCCCAATCCCATGGTCGGGTGCGTTATAGTTTCCGACGGCAAAATCATCGGCGAGGGCTATCACGAGCGCGCCGGCGGCCCCCACGCCGAAGCGAACGCCATCGCCGATGCCCGTGCACGGTTCGGGCCTACAGCCTCCCGCCTACAGTCTACAGCCTTCTACATCACCCTCGAACCTTGCACACACCACGGGAAGACCCCCCCTTGCATCGACCTCCTCCTCAAGGAACGCCCCGGGCGGGTGGTGGTGGCGATGGAAGACTCGAATCCGCTAGTGGCCGGGAAAGGCATTCAAGCCCTCGCGGCGGCGGGAATTCCCGTCGAGGTGGGCGTACTCGAGGCGGAAGCCCGCCGCTTGAACGAAGCCTTCATCAAGTTCATCACGGCGCGGCGGCCCTTCGTTATTGCCAAGTGCGCCATGACGCTGGACGGAAAGATTGCCACGCGTACCGGCCACTCCCAATGGGTCACGGGCGAGGCGGCACGGCGGCGTGTGCATGAACTGCGCGATGAAGTAGACGCAATCCTCGTTGGCAGCCGCACGGTCATGGTGGATAATCCGCGCCTCACGACCCGCCTCGAAGACCGCGTGGGCAAAGACCCGATTCGCATCATTCTCGACGCCGGCGACTACCTCTCGCCCGACAGCAATGTCTTCCGTCACAAAAGCCAGGCGCCCACCTGGATTGCCGTGACGGAGCCGCGGGATTACCCCTTTGCCAACGACGTGATCCGCCTGCCAAAGGGCAACGGCGGCGTGGACATGGGCGCGCTCATGGAAGAACTGGGCCGGCGCGACGTGACCCTCCTCCTGATCGAGGGTGGGGGCACGACATTGGCCTCGGCCTTCGAGGACGGGATCGTGGACAAGGTGATGTTCTTCATTGCGCCAAAAATCGTGGGCGGCCGCGAGGCCATCACGCCCGTAGAAGGTGTGGGCCTCGCGACCATGGACGAAGCCGTGCAATTAGCGGATGTCGAAACCACACACGTGGGTGAGGACATCCTGGTTACGGGATACGTGAAGCAGTAAGCATGTTTACAGGAATCATTGAAGAAGTGGGTGCCGTAAGCCGCCGGTCAGGGGCCGAATTGGCCATCATGGCGGAGACCGTCATGGGCGATCTCAAGCTGGGCGACAGCGTGGCGGTGGACGGCGTCTGCCTGACAGTTGCGGCGCTCAACCCCGATAATTTCATTGTCCAGATTTCGCCCGAAACTTACGCCCGCACGACTCTAGGCCGCCTCAAAGCCGGCCACGCCGTGAACCTCGAACGGGCGCTCGCGGCCGGACAGCGTTTTGGCGGCCACTTCGTCTTGGGCCACGTCGATGGTGTCGGGCGCGTCGAGAACATCCGCGACCAGGGCGAGTTCGCCCTGTGGCGCTTCAAGGCGCCGCAGGAAGTGGCGCGCTATCTGGCGCCGAAGGGTTCCATTGCCGTGGATGGCATCAGCCTGACCGTCGTAGAGCCGCGGGGCGACTTGTTCAGTGTGGCGCTGATTCCCACCACCCTGGCGAAGACGACCATTGGCCAGAAGCGCGTGGGCGATCCCGTGAACATGGAGGCAGACATCCTGGGCAAGCACATCCTTCACTACCTCCGGGGAACAGCAAAGGAAGGCGTCAGCCTCGAGTCGCTGGCGCAGCATGGGTTCATATGAGTCTCGTCAAAACAAGGTGTGATTCTTCGCCAGAGATCCTGGAGTCCCGCCTCTTTGGGAATAACAAATGCTTTGCTGCAGCGCAAGCACACTGTCATTCCCGCGCGGGCGGGAATCCAGAACTCGGACGCAGGCATTAAGAATGAAACGCTCGGCCACTATTGCGGAAAAACCAAAGCACCGGAAGGCAGGGGTGCGCAAAATGTTTAGTTCCATTCCCGAAATCTTGGAAGACCTCCGCCAAGGCAAACATATCATCGTGGTGGATGACAAAGACCGCGAGAATGAAGGCGATCTCGTCATCGCCGCGGAGAAAGTCACGCCGGAAGCCATCAATTTTATGGCAAAGCACGGGCGCGGATTGATCTGCCTCGTCTTGACCGCGGATCGCCTGAAGGAACTCGAACTGCCGCCGATGACCACGGAGAATACCTCCCACTTTCAGACGGCGTTCCATGTTTCCATCGGCGCGGCCACGGGCATCACCACGGGTATCAGCGCCTTCGATCGCGCGCATACCATAAACGTGGCCATCGACCCAAAGTCAACGCCTGAGGACCTCTCGCGTCCGGGCCACGTGTTCCCGCTCTGTGCACGAGATGGCGGCGTGCTCGTGCGCGCGGGCCATACCGAAGGCTCAATTGATCTCATGAAACTCGCCGGGCTGCGCCCGGCCGCCGTGCTGTGCGAAATCATGAGCGACGACGGCAGCATGGCGCGCCTGCCCGAACTCGAACGATTTGCCGAGCAGCACGGCCTGCGTATTTGTTCGATTCAAGACATCATCAGCCACCGGCGCAGGACCGAAAAACTGGTGCATCGCGCCGCGGAAACGGTGTTGCCCACCGAGTTGGGTGACTTTACACTCTACGCCTACGAGACGGAGATCGACGGCGCTACCCACCTGGCACTCGTGAAAGGCGACGTCGCGGGCAAAGACAACGTGCTCGTCCGCATTCATTCCGAGTGTCTTACGGGAGACGTCTTCCACTCCATGCGCTGCGACTGCGGCGTCCAATTGCACCGCGCATTGAAAATGATCGCTGAAGAAGGGTGCGGTGTGCTGGTCTACATGCGCCAGGAGGGCCGCGGCATTGGCTTGCTCAACAAGATCCGCGCCTATGGTTTGCAGGACGAGGGCATGGACACCGTCGAAGCGAACGTGCACCTGGGATTTGCACCCGACCCCCGCGAATATGGGATCGGCGCACAAATCCTCACCGATCTGGGCGTGCGCAAAATGCGCCTGCTCACCAACAACCCGGTGAAGCGCGCGGGCATCGAAGGTTATGGCCTCACGGTGACCGGGCGCGTACCGCTGCAAGTGCCGATGAACGACATCAACCGCCGCTACCTGGAAACGAAGAAAACGAAATTGGGCCATCTGTTCAGCTAGAAGGGGAACCAGTCATGCCAAAATTCATCGAAGGCAATTTTATTGCCACTAACAAGAAATTCGGGATTCTCGTCTCGCGTTTCAATGAATTCATCACGTCGAAGCTCCTTGGGGCCGCACTCGATGTGCTCCAGCGTCACGGCGTGGCAGATGACGCCATCACCGTGGCCTGGACGCCCGGCGCGTTCGAGATTCCGGTCGCCGCCAAGAAAATGGCCGATTCCGGCCAGTACGATGCTATCATTGCGCTCGGCTGCGTAATCCGTGGCGCCACACCCCACTTTGACTACGTGGCCGGCGAAGTCGCCAAGGGCGTCGGGCAAGTCGCACTGCAGACGGGCGTCCCCGTGCTCTTTGGCGTGTTGACCACGGACAGCATCGAGCAGGCCATCGAGCGCGCCGGAACGAAAGCCGGCAACAAAGGCGCCGACGCCGCCATGGCTGCCCTCGAAATGACCAGTCTCATGGAACAACTGTAGACGCGGCGTCCCCGTCACGCCTCCGATAGTCCTTTATGTCCTTTACGTCCTTTACGTCCTTTACGTCCGTTATGCCCCTGGCTTAAGAATTACGGAGCCACAATGATACATCCGCATATTCGGCGCGCCGCCCGCGAACGCGCGCTGCAATTTCTCTATGGCCAGGATCTCACCCAGTACAATTGGCAGGAAATCCTCGAGGATTTCTGGCAGCAGAACCCTTCCCGTCCCTCCATCCGTGCCTATGGCGAAAAGCTCATTCGCGGCGTCTGCGCACACCAGGCGGAACTCGACGAAGAAATCCACCAGGCGCTTGACCGCTGGAGCCCGGAACGCATCGGCTACGTCGAGCGCGCCATCCTCCGCATCGCCGTCTACGAAATGCTGCACATGCCCGATGTGCCGCCCTCCGTGGCCATCAATGAGGCCATCGAGGTCTCCAAACGCTTTGGGGCCGAAGAAGCCCCGCGCTTCATCAATGGTGTCCTGGACCGCGTCGGCCGCACGCATGTGGCGGCCGATTCTCCAGCGGCAGAGGGCGATGAAGAAACCTGATGGCGTTCGTCGACCTCCACCTGCACACCCACTTCTCCGACGGCCTCGACGCGCCGGCGGCCGTCGCGGCCCGCGCCGCAAAACTGGGCTGTGCCGCCATCGCCATCACCGACCACGACACCGTGGCCGGCGTGGGGGAGGCGGCGGCCGCCTGCAAGGAAGCCGGTCTTGAGTTCCTGACGGGGGTGGAAATCAGTGCGGAATACGAGGGGGAGGAGGTGCATATTGTTGGGTTAGGCATCGATGTCACTTCGGCTTCGCTCCTTGCCGCCCTCGATTGGCTGCGTGCGGCGCGCGCATCTCGCGCCACGAAAATTATAGAGCGCCTCGTTCAGATCGGAGCCATCAGGGATGCAGCCGTTGTCGTTCCACATCTCGGTAAAAATGTCGTGGGACGTTTGCACATCGCCCGGGCACTGCATGCGCTCGGTATCACCCGATCGGCCCAAGAAGCCTTCAATCGATTCTTGAATCCCGGCTTGCCTGCCTACGTACCCCGTGAACTTCTGGGCGCGGCCAAGGCTATCGATCTTATCCATGAAGCCCGCGGCTTGGCATTTATCGCCCATCCAGGCCTCACGCAAATCACCCGCCGTCTCCTCCCAAAACTGACTGCATTGCCGTTTGACGGCATCGAGGCCTATCACATCAGCCACTCGCCCGCGCGCACGCGCGAGTATCACGCCCTCGCTAAGAGCAAGCACTGGCTCGCCGCTGGCGGCAGCGACTGCCACGGCGGCGCCAAAGGCGCCATCGAAATGGGAAAAGTGCGCGTGCCATGCGTTTGTTTTGAGCGGATACGGGCCGTGCTTGCCGGGCAGAATCAGGACAGTGGTGCATAAGGCTGCCTCAGAGGAGATCAAACGTGTACACTATGATTGGACGATATAAGCTTGACTCAGGATGTCTATAAGGAGCGTTCACCTTGGCTCGGCGCGATGACAATGATAAGACGCAGAAGAGGCTGGTCACATTAGCGACGGACATGTGGCCGTCCTGGAAACGGCCGGGGTTGCGCCTCAGAGTGATGGGTGGCTCCTTGTCCCGAGCGATCATCGAGGAACGAGCGGAGGAAGACCAGCGTTTCCCGTTCCCCGTGCCGCACGACTTAGAGTGAGCCGAAATGGAGATTCTTCACAATGCCTGCAATCGATGTTATTGCAGTCGAAATTCCATCATTAACCAAGTTCCATTGCGGCGAGAGTCTTTCGTAAGTCCAGAAACCAACTGGAAGGATTGAAGATCATGTCAGTGCACACGCTGGATCAGCATATTGAGATTACCCCGGGTGTAATGGGTGGGAAGCCTCGCATTGCCGGAAGGCGGATTACCGTCGAGGATATCGTTGTTTGGCACGAGCGAATGGGGATTACACCAGACGAAATTGCTTCAGAGTATGATTTGACTCTCGCGGATATACACGCGGCCCTTGCCTACTACTTTGACCACCGTGAAGAGTTGGATCGGCATATGTCTGAAGGGGAGGCGTTTATAAAGGCCATGAAAGAGAAGACGTCTTCACTACTGCAGGAAAAATTGCAAAAGTTAGGCCGGCATGGACGATAGTTTAATCGGGACAAGAAAGGAGGATTTTGATATGCGCGCAGTGGAAGTCCTTGAAGTTGAGGCCCTGCAATTGACTCCAAAGGATAGAGCGCGGTTGGTGGAGAGGCTGATTGCAAGTTTGGACGTCGATCCGGAAATTGAGGATGCTTGGGCCGCAGAAGTTGAAAGGCGTAATGCTGAAGTCGAGAGCGGGGCAGTATCGATGTTGCCCCTTCCTGAGGTCATGACGAAGTTAAGAGCTAAGTTCCAATGAACCTCACCATTCATCCCGGGGCCCAGAGTGACTTGGACGAGGCTGCGGAATTCTCTCGAAACACGGCTGATGTAGCACTCTCCAAATCCTTCTTGGAAGGATTCGACCAGTCAAGCGCAATGCTCCAACGTTATCCTCAATTGGGATCATGCTGGCGGAGCGGAAGACGTCGTTTGGTGATGCAACGATTCCCATACTCGATAATTTATTCTGTCTCTGCCGATGAAATTCGCATACTGGCGGTTGCCCATCAAAGTCGCCGTCCCAATTACTGGCGACAGCGAAAGTAGGAAATTGATTGTTGTGCGAACAGTTCAATTCCGTTTTCTGCCCATGAGGGGTAATGGTCGAGGTTATGGCGCTTTCTGAATCACAGAAGGGTCGCGTGATCGAGCAGCTCGTCGGTGCCACCTTAATTCTGCAATCAAATGGAAAACTTAGAGTCAGTGTGCCTCTTGTCGACGACGAGGGTGTCGACTTGATCATCGGAAATCGTGAGAATGATAAGACGCTTCTGCTTCAAATCAAGAGCCGGTTCAGCTTAACTGGCAAAGGACTATATCAAACACAAGTGAGGCGCGCGACGTGTTCGTCAAATCCGAATAAATTCCTGCTTTTCCTATACTATGACAAGGATGAAGCTTGTTTTAGAGACGAATGCTGGCTTGTTTCGGCCTCTGACTTCTGCGGGCTTCTATCAGGACAAAAGGCCAAACGTGACAAGTACGTTTTTGCAAGTAGCTTCTCATCAGAGAAGGATATGTGGGCGAGGTTCAAATGCTCGTTCAAGGATTTAGCCGAGGCCATATTGCGTGCATTGCGGTAGTGACACCCGGTCACTGCCCTTCCAAGGGCGTGATTTCGCAGTAAGGCATGTCAAACCGGAGCGAGACGAGCGCTTCGCGCGAGATCTTGGTCCCCTGAAGATGTAGTTGACGCAGGGAAACCAGGCTGCGGAGCAGCGGCAAGCTTTCGTTGCTGATATTGGCCTGATTGATGACCAGCCGGCGGAGCCGGGGTAAGTTCTGAAACACTTTAAAGCCCGAGTCGCCGGCGTTGATGTTGGTGAGTTGCACTTCCCTCAATTCGCGCAGGTTCGCCAGCTTCTCCATGCCCACATCTGTTATTGCGGTGTGCAGCAAGTTGAGGCCCCGGAGTCCAGTCATCGCACCCACGTGGCCCATCGTCTCATCCGTGACATTCGGTCCCGTCAAGCCAAGGGACTGCAGGTCATCCGGCCGCAGTGACGCAAGGGCCGAAATGTCCTCGGCCGATTCATAATCCACCTCCAACTTGGCTTCTTTCCCCTCGGGGACTGCCACGCCACCCCGCGCCGCCGCCAGTTCTTGCCAGTCCGCCGTCCCCGCCGGCGTCCAATCGCGCACGAAAACCCGTCCCAGCGTCCGGTCCGCCGGAAACGACACAGTGCGCGCCGCGGGCGGCGCCTGCGCTTCTGTTTCCGCCACGGCGGCCGGCGGCTTGGCATCTATCGCCGTAAAGGGCAAGACCTCCTTAATTTTCGCGCGATCCGCCGCTGTCGTGGCCGCATCAATATAGATCTCTTGCAGGGTACCGAAGCGCGCGAGATGGCCAAGATTCTCTTCCGTGACTTCCAGATGCGGAAGCCAGAGGGACTGCAGATCCTCCGGTTGCAACTGGGCCAGCGTGGCCAGATCTTTCGACCCCGCCTCGCTCATGCGCAAGTGAATCTCAATACCCTTCGGAGCGGAAACGGTCCCCTGGGCCTCGCCAAAGGGCTGCCATTCCTCCTCTGACATGCCCGCTGGCCGTGAATACAGTGTCCCGATGGATTCTTGGGGAAACTGCAAGGCGCGCGTCGCCTCGACAATCGTCTCC
>JACPGD010000403.1 GCA_016182645.1 Candidatus Hydrogenedentota bacterium
CGTCAGCCGCTCAGGCATTGACAACCTCTCTGGCCTTCGCTACAGTACGTTTTATGCCGCGTGCGTTAGTGCACAGGGCAACGGGTTTCAGTCATCCTGGGCAGGGGGACTCGCAAAAACGGGGATTCCGCATGCTTCCACGCCAGCCTGGCTCGATCCGTCTCAGTCTGTGCTTGTCCGTGTCCGTCCGTGTGCGCTGCGACGCATCAAAGGAGATGTCACCATGAAAACGTACCGAGGTTTTACCCTCATCGAACTGCTCGTTGTCATCGCCATTATTGGAATCCTGGCGGCCATTCTCTTGCCGGCCCTGGCCCGCGCCCGGGAAGCCGCCCGCCGCAGCAGCTGCCAGAACAACCTCAAGCAGTTTGGCATTATTTTCAAGATGTACGCGAACGAGTCCAAGGGCGAGAAATTTCCGCCCATCATGAATCCGCTGACGATATGTCCCACGACGAGCGCCGCCGCGGCGTTCGCCGGATGCCCGGCCGGCCGCGCAATCTTCCCTGAATACTTGACCGACATAAACATCTGGATGTGCCCCTCCGACGTCGACAACTCCGATGCGTTCTACAACGGCGGGCCCTTCGAGACCGGCCTCTTCAACGACGCCCAAGGCCATCCCGTCCCCGATTGCTTCGACGGCATCAGTTACATCTACCTCGGCTGGATTATCCGCAACGACACCGAAGCCAGCGCTGCCAGCAGCCTCGTCGTTAGTCTCCTCGCGGGCACCTTAAGTCCCGACAGCGACGCCTCCATTTCAGGGCATCCCATCCTCGGCGACTTTACTTTCCGCCGCCTGCGCGAAGGCGTCGAACGGTTTTCCATCACCGACATCAACAATGCCGCCGCGTCCGCGGATGCCCAAAGCGGAATCCCCATTCAGTGGGACTGGCTGGGGACGGTGCCCACCGCCTACAACCACGTCCCCGGCGGGAGCAACGTGCTCTTCATGGACGGCCACGTCGAGTTCATTAAATACCCCGGCGCTTTCCCTGTTACCGCGATCTTCGCCGGATTGTCCACCACCGTCGCCGCGCTTTAATCGCCACACAAAGCCATGCCCGGCCCACAGCGGCAAGCGCCGCAGGGCCGGGCACAGTTGCGTCGGAGGCGTTGGACTCCTTACTTCGGCATGGCTGCGTCTTTCGCTGCCTTCGCCAAACGGAACTTTACAACCTTCTTCGCCGGAATCTTGATCGTTTCGCCCGTTGCCGGGTTCCGGCCCTTGCGCGCCTTGCGCTGCACGACCACGAGCTTGCCCAGCCCGGGTACGGTGAAGCCGACACCCGCCTGCGCGTACGCCAGGTCTGCCAGCGCGCCCAGCAGATTGCCGGTGTCTTTCTTGGACACGCCCGTCTCTTGCGAGATGGCTTCGATGATCTTTGACTTGGTCATCGGCTTGTCCGTCGGTTTGGCCTTCTTAAACGCCATGGTGGTTCCTCCTGGTTGCGGTCCCCTGCGGTGTGCCCTTGTGCGATTGCAACAGGCAGACGCCGGACACTCTGTGCCTTTCGCCCTTATCACTTACAGCCCAAATGCTGTCGTGAGGATACTCTTCCTTACCGATCAAATACCGTTTTGTCAAGCCCTATTTTCGGGCCTGAAATTTTCTGTCCGCCCTGAGACCCTTGATTTTACAGGCTGAAATCATCCAGGCCCCACTCCAATTCCAAAAAACCCCGCAAATTGGCCTGAAAACACCCCCCTTTCTGGATTGCGCCGCTGCTCCGCCCTTTCCAAGTTGCCCGCGGCGGCCGCGCGACGCTATAGTCTTTCTGTCCCTGCATACCGCATTCCGCAGTCCACTTTCTGGAGCAGCCAAAGCATGATCGCCGCCGTCCTGGGCGCTGTCGAAGGTAACGTCTCCGCGCTCGGCGCCGCCCTGGATCACATCAGCCACCTCGGCATCCACACCGTCTTTCAGACCGGACATCTCGCCGTCGGCGGCCCCGCACCCAACGAAGTCACCGAGCGCCTGCGTGTGAGCGACATCCCTGCCGTTCAGGGCGAAATGGATCGCCAGTTGCTCCGCTATGCGCGTAAACCCGACGCCTGGCGCAATCGCCTCGTCCGGGAAGGCGAGCGTCCCCGCGGGCCGGTTCGTGCCAATCTGATCGCAGACTTCGAGGCCGCTTTGGCCGCGCTGACGACTGAGAACCTCGAATGGCTCAACCGTCTCCCGCGCCGCCTCGAACTCGAAATCGACGGCGCCCAATTCTTTGTCTGCCACGGCTCGCCGGCCAGCCAGAGTGAACTGCTGTCTCCCGGCACTCCCCTTCAGCGCCTCGAGCGCCTCCGCGAAATGGCCCCGGTCGATGTCCTCATTTGCGGCGGTGTGGCCGAGACCTTCGAGCGCCACCTCGGCAATACGCTGCTCGTCTGTCCTGGTCCCCTCATGACGGCCACAGGCGCTGCCCATTTTGTGCTGGTTTCCACCGAATCCGGCACACCCCGGATGCAGTCTGTCATGGTCTCGCCCTGAACGGACGGCGTGGGCCTTGTGGACGAAGTGGCGCCGCCCGCTCCGAACTCCTAACCCAAAAACGGGATTTCCCCCAGTGCTCGGCAAATGGTCCCTTTCTATACTTGAATTGAAGTGTACGTAATGAAATCCGGAGGTTGAAATCCATGAAATGGCTGAGACTAACGCTGGCCGTGGCGGCGCTGTGGTTGGTGACCGCGACCGCGCTGGGTTGTAACACCATCAAAGGCATGGGGCGGGACATCGAGGAAGGCGGCGAAAGCGTGCAGGACGTTGCCACGGAAGCGCAGCAGGAAATGAAGAATTGACCGCAGGCCGCGGGCCCACGCCCGCGCACAGCGGTGAATATGGCGGCTCCCAGTGGGGCAGTCTTTTCATTCAGACGAGATGCGGCATGCCGTCCACGAAATCCTGCCAGCGATGAAAGGTGTATTCCGCCGAAGTCGTCTCCGCAAACCGCGTGTTCACCCCGGCAAACAAGGCCGCGACACCGCCCACGCCATGGATCCCCGCAACATCCGTCGGCTCCAGGTCGCCAATGTGGAACAACTCCGCGGGCGCAACCCCCAACTGTTCGGCGGTCCGTTGAAACATTGCTGCCTGCGGTTTGGCCACGCCGACGGCATCCGAATAGGTCCGCACCCGCAAGTAGTTTGTAAACCCGTGCTGCTCGAGCAGCACCTCCAAACTTGAGCCGGGGCTAATGCCGCTGTCGCAAATCAACGCCACCGGGAAGCGCTCCGCGGCCCAGCGGACCGCTTTGAGCGCCCCCTCGACCAGGGCGGGCGGATGATGCAGAATGGCCGTCGCGAATATGCGAGCAAGCCCTGCCTCGATCTCCGGGGCGAACTCCACCGCCAACCGCGCACCGGCCATCCGCACTGCGTCCAGCGGCGCCAAGATCCGCTGCTCCTCCACGTGGACACGGAAAAACTCTGCCTGCACCTGGTGCAACGCTTCATCCACCACTTCGTGCGTCAACGCCGCCGCGGCGGCAAACGCCTCCACGCGCATTTGATGCCGCTTCGCCGAATCTTGATCCCGGAACAACGTACCCCAGAAATCAAACGTGACCGCCCGGATGCTCATGTCTTGTAGCGGTCCGCGCGCAACCCTTGCCGCGCCATCAGTTCCTGGTACTCTCGCAGCTTCGCTTCCGGGATGTTCTGCGTGCGATGACTCACGAAACGCGCGGGGGCGCCACTCCAGATTTCATAGGGGCCGACGTCTTGCAGCACAACGCTGTGTGTGGCAACAACCGCACCTTCGCCGATGGTCACCCCCGGACCGATATAACAACTGCTGCCGACAAAAACGTTCGGCCCGATGTGAATGGGCCGTCCCACCCGCTCCACGCCTGAAGGCGCCTCTTCGTTTCCAATCAGCACCCAGTGTGTGTCGGATACCACGCTATATTCGGCAATCGCCGTATATTCCTCGATACGCACCAACGACGACGCCTCGATGAGCACCCCCCAACTACATCCAGACCGCGACGAAAAAACAATCCTGCCCTCGCCGTGCGTGCGAAATGTCGCGTTGTTCCGGAACCGGCACAGGTCCCCCAGTTCCACGTGCCCTTCCACCGTCAGATCGGGAATTGGGAAACGGCAACCCTTCCCCAACCGCGCGAACTTCCGCCGGTGCTTCCAGTTCAGCCAGCCCCGTTGCAGCGTGTTCACGGCGCAATCTCCACCGCAATCATGGAAAGATCGTCTTTGAACTTCGCACCGCCCGTCCACTCCCGCAATGCGTCCAGCAGCGCCTGCAGCCCGCCTTCCAGCGGCATCGCGGTCTGTCTCGCAAGCGTGCCCAACAGACGGTCCAGGCCAAACAGTTCGCGCGACGCATTCATGGCATCGGTGATTCCATCGGAATAGAGATAAAGCCTGTCTCCGGCGGCCAGTTGGATTCGTTGTTCCTCGTAGGCGAAGTCCGCCACGCCTATCGGCAGACCGCAACCGCGCTCGACCCGTGGCGCGCCCTGCACCGAGAAGTGCGCCGGCCCCGGGTGCCCCGCGCAGACATACCGGAACTCGAGCGTCTCCAAATCGATAATGCCGTAAATCAGCGTAAAGAACTGCCCCGTCTCGGGGTCCCACGGAAATAATTTGTTCAGGCTGTCCGCCACCTGCGCCGGCGAGACGATGCGGTCCTCGCACTCTTCCTCGTCGTGATCATGCGTGCGCACCAGCGAGGACGCATGCGTCATCGGCGTGAGCAGCCGGCTCACTGACACCGCCTGGAGCGCCGCCGCCGTGCCATGGCCCGTCACATCCAGCAGGTACAGGCCCACGTGCCGCTTGTCCAGCCGAAACACATTCAGAATGTCCCCCGCCAATTCGTCGCAGGGGAAGAACTGGTAGGCAAAACGCACGCGCTTCAGTTTCGGCAGCCGGTCCGGCAGCAGTGATTGCTGCACCTTTGCCGCCGCGAGAAGATTCTGGCGCATGCGCTGGTTCGTCTTCGTCAGTTGCCGGTTCGTTTGTTCGAGCAATTCCAACGCCTGGCGCACCTCCGTGTTCGCCTGCATTTGCGACGTTACGTCTGACTGCACCCCCACATAGTGCGTCACATGCCCTTCCGCATCGCGCAACGGCGTCAACGTGAGCCGGTTCCAGAACGGGGTCCCGTCTTTACGGTAATTCAACAGCTCCGCGCAGTACTCCCGTCCCTCGCGCACCGCTTCCCCGATCTCATGGACGATCTCGGGGTCCGTGTGCGGCCCCTGGAGCAGACGGCAATTCTTCCCCAGCACCTCCGCGCGCGAATAGCCCGTCAGGTGTTCAAACCCCACGTTCACATACACCAAGGGCGCATCGGGCATCCGCACGTCACTCAGCGTAATCCCCTCCGACGACGACTCGATGGCCTGCCCGAGCAGGCGCAACGCCTCATAGGCCCGGCTCAGGCCCTTGTCCGGCTCGGCGCCCGCCAGACGCTCGCGCAACTGTTGCTCCAGTTGCTCCAGCCACTCGTGCATATTGATCGAGACAATGTTTTTCACGTAAGGCACAGTCATTTTCCTTGACACTCGCACTCCCTCTGATCCTAGCAAATCCGCCCGGCATGCGCACATGATCCCGCGCGTCCACTCGTAGTTCCAAAATCCAATTGGACAAAATGCACTGCAGTTAAATATACTGCAAATGGAGTGAATGATACTGCAATGGCTTCCGATATCCTCAGACAGCTCCTCGGCTCCGCGTTGCGTGCGGATGCGCTCTCCTGGTTGCTAACACATCCTGACGAGCGGTTCTACGTTAGACAACTCAGCAAGATTCTTCACGTGAATTCTACGAATCTCAGCCGGGAACTGGCCCGGCTTGAAATGATCGGCGTAATTCAATCCACTTTGGAGGGACATCAAAAGTACTTTGCCGCCGACCGCTCCTCCCCATTGTTCCCTGATTTGGAAGGGTTAGCCATCAAGACCGCCGGCATGGCCGAGGTACTTGAGAAGGCGCTCGCCCCCGTGCTGGACAAGATCAATGCTGCGTTTATCTTCGGCTCTTTCGCTGAGAAACGTGCCAACCAGCACAGTGACGTTGACTGCATGATCATCGGAGCATTATCCTTGGCTGATGTGGTTGAACTGTTCGAACCGGCCGCCGCTAGACTGCGCCGCGAAGTCAATCCGAGAGTTTTTCCCCTGGCGGAGTTCAGACGAAAACTCCGCGAGGGCAACCACTTTATCACCCATGTCATGAGAGCAACGAAAGTATTTCTCGTGGGGGACGAACATGAGCTTAAGCGAATAGCTCAATGAGGGCCGGCTCCGCCCACATGAGACTACTCCAACCGAGATATGAGATCTTTTCCGTGTGGTTGAGCGCGATTTGAAAGATTCCTGCGTTAAAGCGCCACCCAAAACTCCTCCCCCCAGATCTACTCCGCTGACCAAAACCGCGAGCTGCTGCCCTCTGGGCCGACCTTAATATAGACCGGACGCGCGCAGCGCGGGCAGTGGCCGGAATAGGCGTCTCCCGCGGCGTTGAGGTAAATGCGCGCATAGACGTTGCAGCACTTGAAATGCATGCCGATGAATGGGCGGCCCTTCTTCTCGGGGTCTTTGCGCGGCATAGGCGTACGCTACTTCGGCCGTTCCGCCGGCGCGGGCTCCTTCGCTTGTTGCGCCAGGGCGGCCGCGTCCCGTTTCAGCCGGCGCCGCACCCGCGCCGCGTCCAGCGTCTCGTGGACCTTCGCCGCCAAGTCCCACAGAAACCACACAAACCCTGCCGCCACCAGCCCGGCCAGCAGCGAGATCAGGAGAATGTAGTGTTGCTGCATCAACGGTATCGCTCCGGGTTCTCCCCGTGGGGCACCAGCGCGGGCGCAGGCCGTTTTTCCTCCCCTGACTCCGTCGCCTCACCCGCCGCATTACCATGCAGGTTTTCCTGCAACCGCTGCAACTCTTCCCGCAACTGCTGCAATTCTTCGCTCAGTCCTTTGTTCTCCTCGCGCAGCCCGCGCAACATCTCACTGAGCTTCTGATTGTCCGATTTCAGCGCGCCCAACGCGTTCTCCAGGCCGCCCAATTCCTGTTGGGCCTGCCGCTGTTCTGGCCCGCTGGGCCCAGGCGCCTGCGCCCCGGCTGCCGGCGGCTTGGTTTCCACCGGCGCCGGCGGCAGCTCACGCAACGAAACATCATCAAACCACGCGCGACCGGCCCCCTTCAACACGCAGCGCACCGTCAAAAAATCGGTGTCCACCGGCACGTCCACTTCCGTGCTCACTTCCGTCCAATCCTGTGTTCCCACCAGCACCTGCTCGCTGGTTGTTCCAATGTGCAGCACCCCCCAGGGTTGCCGGCGCCAGCACTGCAGCCACAACAACGCCTGCCCCGCATTCTCCGATTTGATGAAGCCGCGCAGTTCTAGCCGGTGCCCACCCCACACCCCCAGAACATTCTGGCTCCAGTTGTTGATCGGGTCCGTCTCATACGGCTCGGGCGTGAACAACATCGCCGCAGCCTTGCCGCCATGGGCGCTAACGTCCACATCCGCGAGCGCCCCCGCCTGCGGCCCCACAAAGACGTCCCACGCCGCCGGCTTTCCCCCGTCCTCCGCCTCGAATCCCCCGTTCTGCAACAGATTTTCGTCGCCCGCGGCCCCCGTCATCCAGGCGGCCACATAAAAGACCAGACCGGAAGCCAGTCTCCTTCTCCTGTCGCTCAACCAGCCCACCTCATCCCTCATTCCTTTGTCCTCACTCTCCATTCTAATTTAGGAGGATCTCCGCTTCTCATCACGCGCAAGCCGGGCTTGCCATTCAGCCGCAAGGCGCGGCCGCGGCTTCCAGCGGCGGTGGAACCACAACCACAGCTCGGGATGCTCACGCACAGTCGCTTCAATCGCGCTTTGGCAACGCTGCGTGTTCTCAATCAGGTCGCGCCGGAGATCGCCCGTCCGCGCCAGTTCCAGCGCCGGCAACATCCGAAGCGTGTATGTGCCATCCGCCTCGCGCACAATGCTGACGGGGTGGACAGGCACCTTCGCGCGCACGGCAATCATGACCGGAGCGATGGTGGCCCAGCAATCCGCTCCAAGGAATTTCGCGGGCACGGCATTGTCGCGCGGGCTTTGGTCGATCAGTACGCCCACCAGCCAGCCTTCCTTGAGCAAACGCACCATTTCGACTCCGGCGTCGTCTTTGCCGATGGTGTGCACGCCGCACGCCCGGCGTGTGGCATCCACCATCGTGTTCAGCCGGGGAGCGTCCAAGGGCCGCACCACCACCGCGGTCCGGATGCCGTGGCGGACGAGAATGGCGCCCATCCATTCCCAATTGGCCAGATGCGCGCCAATCAGCAGGAGCCCACGCTTCAGGTCGATAAGCTCAACACCTTCCAATTGAGCAAACTTGCCAATGTCCTCTGAAGCCAACCGGGGAAGGTGTGGAAACTCGGCGGCGACGATGGCCATGTTCTCCGCGGCGCCGCGAAGGATACGTCGTTTCTCGGCGTCGCTCAGTCGGTCCCCGTAGGCGAGATCGAGGTTCTGCCGGCCCACGCGGTGCAAGCGTGGCAACAGCGCCAGACTGACGCGCCCGAACAGCCGGCCAGCGCGCCGCGCCACGGGCAGGGGCAGACGCCGGAAAATCGCGAAGAACACCACGGCAACGGCGGAAACGAGGGCCTGGCGCAAAGGATTACGATGGCGGCCCATGGTCAAGCCTCAAGCACAACGGATTGGCCCACCATCGGCACATGGGTACGGTAGCCGTTGGCGGTGTGCTCCTTCATCCAGGCCAGTGCGGGGGGATCGCCGTGCACAAACACGACGTTTTTTGGGTGCAGGCGCTCAATGACCGAGCGCAGCGAGGTGCGGGGGGCGTGCGCGCTGAAGTAGAAACGTTGGATGTTCCGCAGCTTGACCTCCACTGGAGGCGCGCCCAGCGAAAACTCCAACAGTTCACCCGGCTCTGAGTGCAACAGCCGATAGCCCAGGGTCTCGTGATCGACATAGCCCACAAAGAAGATGCCATGGTGCGTGCGTTTCACCATTTCCTGGGCGATCATGGCCGAGGGCGTATTCTCAAGCATCATGCCCGACGTGGCAATGATGATGCCTGGCTCGGCGAGCAGGTCCCGCACCACCGATCGTTCCCACACATTGCCGATGCGCCCGAATTGGTCCAGGGGGCGCAGGGTGGCGTCCGGGTGCAGGTAGCGTTCGAAGCGGTTGTAAATCTCATAGATCGCCCGGCCCAGGCCCGAAGCGAATACGGGCGCCTCCGGGATCACGCCCTCTTCCTGCAAGCGGGCGACGATATTCAGCATTTCCTGGGTGCGTCCCAGCGCAAACGAGGGAATCAACACCGAGCCGCCCTGGTGGAGCACCTCCGCAATCGCATGACCGAGGCGCAAAGCCTCCTGGGGATAAGGCCGCACGTGCGAGTTGTCCGTGGACCCATGCGTCGATTCAATGATGAGCGTATCCACATGGACGTTGTTCAACAGGGAATACCCAGCCATGAGTTCCTGGTCGGTCTCGCAGATATCGCCGGTATAAAATAAGGTGTGCCCCGGCGCCTTCAGCAGAATGCTGGCGCTCCCCAACACGTGCCCTGCGTGATGAAAGCTTATCTCCACGGGCCCGCCTTCCACCAGCGGGAAGGTCTCTTCGAAATTGTGGCCGCGTACTCCCCCCATGGCGTAATTCACGTCGTCGTGGCTATAGAGCGGGTATTCCAGAATCCCCCGTTCCCTGGCCAGCAGTTCCATCACCGACACACTGTTGTGCAGCATCCGGTCCATAATCCGGACGGTTGGCAGGGTCGAGTGAATGCGCAAGGCGGGGAATTGGCGGACCAGGTAGGGCACTGAGCCGCAATGATCCACGTGCGCATGAGACACGAGGAGCGCGTCCGGGGCACGATGGAGCAGCCGGAATTCAGGAAGCGCCTCAATACCGTCTTTTTTCGGGTGGGTGCCGCTGTCCAGTACTACGTGGTAGCCGTCCAGCACTAAATGAAAACAACTGGCGCCGACTTCGCCGCCGCCACCCAAGACATTGAGCGTAATCGAATTAGAACTGTTCATATTCTTAGAGATTGTACGCAGCACAGCGCGCCTTGGGCAAGTCCGGGGGGCGAACTTACCCGCGCCGCGCCGCGCTCACAAAAACCAAACATGCACCTTGCGCAAAATCCGCGAAAGCCACACACCGCTTGAACAGCCTTTTTCTATCCTGCGTTTGCCTCCCGTGAAAGGGGGCGGATTTTGGGCTGTAGCACAGTAAAAGGAGAAACCCTTATGCGACGGAAAGGCTTTACACTCATCGAACTGCTGGTGGTCATTGCAATCATCGGCATCCTGGCGGCGATCTTGCTCCCCGCGCTGGCGCGCGCTCGGGAAGCGGCCCGGCGTTCAAGCTGCCAGAACAACCTGAAACAGTTGGGCATCGTCATGAAGATGTTTGCCGGCGAGAGCCAGGGCGGGGAGTTCCCGGATCTCCAGCGGACGCTACCCGGCTTCAATAACGACCTTCAGGGGTTCGAAATCTCCCAAGTCTTCCCCGAATACCTCTCGAACCCCAATGTCCTCAAGTGCCCGTCGGACTCGAACGGCGACACGAGCGCCTGGGGGCAGGATGTCCTCGACCTGCAACAGGGCATGCAAGACATTGGCGGCATGATTGCCGCTGGCACGGCCACGAGCGACTGCATTCTGGCCCACCTGAGCTATCCGCGTTCCTACGTGTACTTCGGCTTCGCCGTCACGCACGGTTCCACGGCGCGCCTGACCTGGAAAGCCGCGGAAAAGGTGCGCAAGAATGCCCACACGGCCGGCGATTACGTCGCGCTCGACTTGGGTACAGGCTGCCCTTACAACACGGCCGACTATGAAGACGGTGGTTTCCCGGGCGTCTATCAGGTCATTCCCACCATCGACAGCGTGGATCTCTCCGGCCAGGACCCCGATGAGCGCGCGGTTGGTTTTGACAGCGCCAGCGCGCCCATCCTCGGGCCGGACACCGTCTACCACTTGCGCGAAGGGGTCGAGCGCTTTCTGATCACCGATATCAACAATGCCTCCTCCTCGGCCGAAGGCCAAAGCGCGCTGCCCGTGATGATTGATGCCTGGGGAGTCACCAAGAAGCTCAGCAGTACCGTGGACGACTCGACCGTCGGCGCGATCAGCGTCTTCAACCATGTCCCCGGCGGCGCCAATGTCCTGTACATGGACGGCCACGTGAACTTCCTGAAATACACGCCGGGCGGCGGCGAGTTCCCCGTCACCGCATACGGCGATCCCTACATCGAGAAGATTCAAGGATGGTCTTCGCACATTTCGGAAGGTACAGCAGGTTGACGTGAGGCGGACAGTCCGTGCTCCCATCGGCGCGCCGGAGCTTGCCCAAGCACCCCATCGCCTCGGCGCGCCCCCTCTTTTTGGTCTGACCGGTCAGACCGACTTTATTGCGCCTGCGTGTTCGACTCTTTCTTGAACGCTCCGTTCTTCAAGAAGTGTACGCAGAATTCCCCCACATCGCTGCTGTTCATCATGAAGGTGTGCGTATGATGGACCACCAGCCAGTCTTTCATGCCCGCCAGTTTGGTGCTCTCCACGGTGACTATGCCGTCGTTCGGGGACTCAAAAGTCACCTGTTGGCCCTTATCACCCGCAATAATGCCGAATTCCACGCTGGGCACGGGCAGATCGTGGTAGAAGTCGCCGTCCGACAGCTTTTGCCCGCTATCCCCCGATATCCATTGAAAGACGGGATTCTCTTTCAGAAGACGCGCCAAGTCGGCGGGCTGATTGGGCGGTGCAAGCATGACGACTCGGCCGAGACCTTCGCGATAGGGTTGCTTGAAGCCGTTGCGAATGATGATATTGCCGAGGGAATGAGCGACAAGATGGTATTTCGGCGTCTTTACCTTTTCGGAGATGAATTTCTGCAAGGCCCCGGAGAGCTCATCCAATGATGCCCTTGAGGTGTCATACGGAAAGTTCAGTGTCACATAGCCTGCCTGCCGCAGGCGCCATTCCATGACCCAGAGTGAGACACGGGTCCGTCCCAAGCCATGCACGAGTACGACCGTTTCCCGTGTTTCCTCCGGCGCCGTTTCCGGTTGGGATGCCGGCTGCTCCACACCCGCGGCAAGGCACGCCAGCAGTATCGGCAATGCGTGAAAACCCATGGCTTCCCCCCTGTTCAGTTGTCCAATTGTCCTGTGGCGGGCCGCACTCGGGCACTGGCGGTGCAGATGGCGTCAAAAAGCGCCGAGACCGGCCCGATGCCGTAGTCGTTGAAGTTCTTGGGGTTCTGCCAGAATTCTTCGAGATGGCCGCGGTGTTCGCGCTCGTAACAGTGGACCTTGATCATCATCTGGGCCTTGTCCAGCCCGCGGAGGAGGCGGGCTTCGGGCGTCTCGGCGGCGCAGAATTCGCGGTGGAGTTCGGCCAGGCGGGGCGCGACTGTCTCGAAGAGATGGTCGGCGATCTCCTGCTCCGCGGCGGCCTTGGCATGGCGGAGGTAGGCGTCAGCGTAGGGCATGGCTATGTCCATCAGCCGGGCTTCGGGCAAATCATGCACCAGCGCCATGGCGAGGACCTTACCCGCGTCCCAAGTCCCGGGAAAGCGCTCCAGAAACAACAAAGCGAGAACGCCGAGGAAATGACTGTGGGCGGAAACGGATTCGGGGTCGGTTACGCCACGCAGGACGTAGCCAGCGCGGGGGATACGATCGAGGGGGTGAATAATGCGGAAGAGTTCGAGGATTTCTTGGGCGAAGTCAGTGGACACGCTGTTTGCTCCTCTGGGCAAAGGACAGAAAGGACATCAAGGACCAAGATCGTTAGGGCTGGGTGAACGCTATCCAGGCGTGTCTGGGGAAGGCAGTTCGGGCAATGCCTCGAATAGATCCAACTCGGGGTTTGGGGCAGACGGGGCCGGAATGGCGGGTTTCGGCTGTAATTGGAGGATGTGGGACATGCGCGTGGCCAGACGTTCGACCGCGGCCAGGCCGGCCTGGGTGAGGCGCTGCACGTCGCGGATGTCGGCGCGGGCGGCGTTGCGCACATCATCCATGGCCTGCCAGGCCGTTCGGTATTGGGCCAAGTCGTGTTCCAATTCGCCTGCCTGCACGTGGGCCGAGGCCACCTGGCCAGCGGCTTCCTGGCGAAGCGCGTCCATCTCAGCGGATTGCACGCTGATTTGTTTGTGCGATTTCTCTAGTTCCGACTGTAAACCGCGGATGCGTCCGACAGCACTGTCCAGCGTCACTTTCTGGCGTCCGCGATCGGCGCGCGCTTCCTCGACGAGTTCTTCGAGGTGGGCCAGTTCCGCGCGCGCCAATTCCAATTCCGCCCGAAGATCGTCGCGCTCCGCGGCGGTGATCGCATACGTGGACGCCTGCGTTTGCGTTTCGTCGATGCGCGCACGGAGCCGGGCAATCTCCTCGTGCGCTGCGTGGCACAGGTCCATGTCCTGAATCACGGTTTGGAGCGTCTCCAGGGCCGCCTGATGCTGCCGTGCGGCGTCGCCACGGGCCGCCGTGAAACGCTCGACGAGTGTCTGCGCTTCGGTCTGTACGAGTTCCTGGAAATGCGCGGCTTCGTCGCGGGCGCGCCGTGCTTCTTCTACCTCGAGGCGCATCGCGCTGAGCTGGCCTTGCAGCCGCGCCTGCTGGGCCAAGGCGGCCTCCGCATCGGCCTCGGCGTCCGCGAACAGCTTTCGTACGGAGACCAATTCTTGCTGGAGCGGCGCCTGCGCGGCCACCTGCTTTTGCAACATGCTGCGGTCCTGCTCCAATTCGCGGCACTGGTCTTCCAACTGAGCGATGCGCTCCTCCAATTCACCGCGGCTGGCCGCGCCGCGTTCCAGCGCTTGCCGCGCGTCCGCCAGTTCCGCTTCCACGTGTGTCGCCCGCTCCAGGTCCCCTTTCAATTGGGCGTTTTCCGCGCGAAGTTGCTCGAGTTCCGCTTGAAGCGCGTCCAAGTCGACGGCCTCCCCGGCGCCGAGGGGCACGACCTCCATGAGCCGCGCCTCTTGAAGGAAACCGCGGAACGCTTCTGAAAACTGGCCCAAGCGGGCGGGATGGACGTTGCTCGCGATAATGATGGGATGGGCTTCGGCGTGGAACAGGCGGACCACCGCCTCGAGGTCCTGGGCATCGTCGCGAAATTGCTCCAGTTCATCGACCAGGAGCAGGATGGGCTGGCCACGGCGCAGGGGAGCGGGATCCTGGAGCAATTGACGGACCCGCAACGGAAATTCGCGCGCAAGAACCAGGGCGATGCCCGCGCGCGCCGCGCTGGCGCGGACTTCATTCAAGATGGCCCAGATCAAATGGGACTTGCCGCCGCCGGGCGGGCCGAAGAGGACAAGCGGCGCCGTACTCGCCGCCCGGCGTTCGGCCACGGCACGGCACGCCTCAAACGCGTCACGATTGGCGGGCGTGACGCAGAACGAGTTGAAGGTGAGTTGTCTAGCGGTTGCGATGGCCATGGGAGCCTGTAGGCTGTAGACAAGACCCAAAGTTTGAGCACATCCTAACATAGAGCGAAGAAAGAATTAGGAGTGAGGAATGAGGAAGGTTCGTTGACGGTCAGAGGGGCCGGGCCTATAATGCGTGGGTTGCAGGGTGTTTGGGCCGTGGAACTGCAACAGGACAGGATGTATGGATTCC
>JACPGD010000399.1 GCA_016182645.1 Candidatus Hydrogenedentota bacterium
AGAACCCTACGGCGCCTTGCTGCAACCCGCACTCCAGGCGCCGTCCCCTTCGTGTACGTGCTGCGATCCTGCCACTTGGAGCGACCTGCACTGCGCCAAGAAGGCCCTCGATGCCTTGGAGCGCCTCCTGACAGAGCATGCAGCGGAAGTGGCGGCCGTAATTATCGAGCCGCTCTGCCAAGCGGCGGCAGGAATGCGCTTTTATCCCCCGCAGTATCTCAAGGGGCTGCGCCAGGCGTGCGACAGAAACGACGTCCTGCTGATTGCCGATGAAATCGCCGTTGGGTTTGGCCGCACTGGGCGCACGTTTGCTTGCGACCACGCCAGCATGGTCCCGGATCTCCTCTGCCTGGGAAAAGCGCTGACCGCCGGGTATCTCCCGATGAGCGCGCTGGTGGTGCGCGACGCAGTCCATGACGTATTCCGCGGCGCCAGTCATTCGTCCCGTGTCCTGTGGGACGGGCACACCTTCTGCGGGAATCCCATCACGGCCGCCGCCGCGGTCGCCGCCTTGGAAGTCTATGAAAAGGAACAACTACCCCCGGCCGCGCGCATGCAGCTACTGCGAGACGGCATGCATGCCCTGGAAGCGCATCCGGCGGTCGCTTACCAGCGCTCCCTCGGCATGATAGGCATGTGCGCCATTAAAGAGGAAGCCGGCGGCGCGGCTTATGCCCGCGGCGTCTGCGCCAGGGCCTTGGAACTCGGCCTGTTCATCCGCCCCCTGGGCGAGGTGCTGTACCTGTGGCCGGCATTGAACATTGAGGGCGGCCACTTGAGACAGATGTTTGAAATCTTGATCGACGCGCTCGACGGGAAGGACGGCAAAGCATGAGGCGACTGCCCCGGCAGTCAAACAGGCAATGGACGTGATGCACCGAATGGATAAAATGGATCAATGAACATGGCGATCCTGCGTACCGTGGGGAGCCATTCACTCCTATCGGCATGGTATACTATGCACAACCACCACGAAACTTTCATGCGAAACCACGATCCAAGTTGAAGCGTTACGTATTTGAGACCTCCCGGCTGCTGTTCCGCGAGTTCACGATGGCGGACGCGCGGTTGTTGTGGGAACTGGACGGTGATCCGGCCGTCATGCGCCATATCTCAAAAGGAAGGCCGACTTCGCTCGAATCGATCTGCGGCGAGATCCTGCCGCGCTGGCTGCGGTACTACCAGCTGTACCAGGGGCTCGGTTATTGGGCCATGCACCAGCGCGAGCGCGGCGAGTTCATGGGCTGGATCCATTTGAAGCCTTACCTGAACCGCGTGGACACACTCGAGCTGGGCTACCGGCTCCACCGCCGCTTCTGGGGCAGCGGCTATGCCACCGAGGCCACTCGGGCCTGGGTGGATCGCGCCTTTGAAAGGCCCGAGACGCAGTGCGTGGTTGGCACGACGCTCATCGCCAACTTCGCCTCGCGCCGGGTCCTCCAACGCGCCGGACTGAGCAAGGAATCCAATTTCCTGTACGAGACCTCCCTGCTGCCGGGCTGGTCCGAAGAGGAACGCCGTGCCGTCCGCTACACGCTCGACCGCCCGCGTTATGAGCGGCGCCTGGCCCGCGCCCTCGAACTGCGTCTGGCCTCGGAGATGGCCGCCCAAGCCGGGCGTTGACCTGCCTGCTGGGCCGCGGGCCGCGTCATTCCCGGGCTATTTCCGCGACAAGAAATGGCAAATCCCCGACCAAACATGCGGGTAAAAAACTCGTTGTAATTCTCTTAATTATCGTCTATAATAGAGGAAATACCTGATATGCGTGGGAGACCGACAGAGAAGAGCGAGGATATCCTGTTCTTTTGCAGAGGGATATCAACGAAGAATGCCTGTTTCAGCAACAATGGTAATGTTTTGGCTCGATGATCAGCGCTACGCCGTGCATCTGGGCGCAGTGGAGCGGGTGGTGCGGGCCGCGGAAACGGTGCAACTGCCCAAGGCGCCAAGAGTTGTTCTGGGGGTTATCAATGTACAGGGTAGCGTCATTCCGGTGGTCGACCTGCGCATTCGTTTTGGCCGCCCAGCCAGAGGACTTAAAGTCAGTGACCACTTCCTTTTGGCCCAGACGGTGCGGCGCTCCGTCGCGCTCTGGGTTGATCAAGTAGCTGCCGTTATTGGTGTTCCAGAAGATCAACTTATCGCCGCCGAGACGGTCCTCCCCCATCTTCCCTACGTAAAAGGACTCCTGAAGCTGGAAGATGGGCTGATCCTGATTCATGACCTGGATACGTTCCTTTCCCTTGAGGAGGAAGAAACGCTGGATCAGGCGTTGCCGGAGGCCGTGACCCATGGCTGAAGCGGTTTCCGAAGCCACTGCGGCGCACTTGCGCGAATTTGTGGCGACGGAACTGGGTCTGCACTTTCCCCCCGAGCGCCAACAGGACCTCCTGCGCGGACTGGCCTCCGCCGCAGGTGAATTCGGGTTCCGCGACCTGGAAAGCGGTGTGGAGTGGCTCCTGTCGGCCCCGCTGACACCGGCGCAGACAGAAATCCTGGCCAGTCATTTGACGGTCGGAGAGACCTACTTCTTTCGGGACGGGAACCTCTTCGACGCGCTCGAAATTCAGGTCTTTCCGGAGCTTTTTGCCGCGCGCCGGGCCACGGGGCAGCGCCTCCGTCTCTGGAGCGCGGGGTGCTGCACTGGTGAAGAACCCTATTCCATCGCCATTCTCCTGCACCGGCTCCTCCCCGATCTTGCTGCTTGGAACGTGACCTTGCTGGCCACGGACATTAATGTGCGATTTCTGCGCAAGGCCAAAGCGGGCGTGTACACGGAGTGGTCGTTCCGGGACTGTCCCGCGCCTCTGAAAACACGCTACTTCCGGCAACTTCCCGGAAAACAATTTGAAATCCTGCCGGAAGTCAAGCGCCTGGTCACTTTTGCGTATCTGAACCTGGCCAAGGACGTGTTCCCCTCTCTCTTGAACAATACGAACGCGATGGATCTCATTCTCTGCCGCAACGTGTTGATGTATTTCGCGCCCGCCAAGGCCGCCCATGTGGCCGAAGCCTTGCAGGATGCCCTGGTTGCAGACGGATGGCTGGCCGTGAGTCCGAGCGAAGCTTCGCACAGCCTCTTTTCCCGGTTGAGGACCATGAACTATCCGGGGACGATCCTGTACCGCAAGGGGCGGGTGGACACCACGGCCAAGCCGTCGCCCGCGCCGCTCGAATGCTCCACCTTCGGCCTCACGGAAGCAGTGCCAGAGCCTGAACCCGAGACCTGGTTCCCCGCGTTCAAGGCGGTTGAAGCGCCCGCTGGGGCGCCGCGCCAGGCCGCAACCGTTACCTTGGAAGCAGCGGAAGAGTTCTATCACCACGGCCGGTACGAAGAGGCGCGGCAGGCAGCGCTGGCTTACCATGCGGACCATCCAGGCGCGGCGGCAGCCATGGAACTGCTGGCGCGCGTGCACGCCAACCAGGGCGACCTGGCGGGGGCGCTGGCCTGGTGCGGCCGGGCCCTCGCGGCGGACCGTCTCGATCCCTCCTGTCATTATCTTCAGGCCATGATTCTCCAAGAAACCGGAGAACTCGAGGAGGCGGCCGCTTCCTTGCGTCTTGCACTCTATCTGGACCCGGACCACATCCTGGCGCACTTTGCCTTGGGCGATTTGGCGCGACGGCAGCGGCGCGGTCAGGAAGCACAGCGGCAGTGGCGTAACGCCTTGACGCTGCTGGCAAAGGTCCCCGGGGAAACTCCGCTGGCCGAGGCGGATGGATTGACCGCGGGCCGATTGACGGAGATCCTGCGCTCCGCCATGGAGCAGGAGGCCCTCCATGGCTGATCGCCGCCCGCATCTCTCTCAATCGCCCGTGGGCGCCGTGGACTGGGCGGGGCTGCGCCACCGGCTCGCCCAGGCGGAGCACGCCCTGGAGCTCAATCTCGAGCCGGCGCCCGAGCAGCAAAAAGCAATACTCCGCGCGCGCGCCAGGGTGCTCGCTCAGGAGGCGAAGCCTTCGCGCCCGGCGGCGGAACAAGTCGAAGTGGTGCGGTTTCAACTTGCCCAGGAGCAGTACGCCATCGAGTCGGCCTTTGTCCGCGAGGTGTGGCCGATGAAGGAATTGACCCCGCTGCCCGGCGTCCCCTCGTTCGTCTTGGGCCTGGTCAACATTCGCGGCCAAATCCTCTCGGTAATTGATATCAAGAAGTTTTTCGAGTTGCCGGAGAAAGGACTGACGGACCTGAACCGGGTCATTGTTCTGCAAAAAGGGGCGATGGAGTTTGGCGTGCTGGCGGACGTTATCGTGGGGGTGGAGCACGTGGACGTGGAAGACTTGCAGACCGGCCTTTCTACGTTGACTGGAAAGCGGGAAGAGTATTTCAAGGGGGTGACTTCGGCGGGGGTAATTCTGCTCGATGCGGAAAGGTTGATGGAGGATGAGAGCCTCATTGTTCACGACGAACTTCAGAGCTGAAGACCAGTCAATGTCTCGGCGGAGGGGAATGCCATGACTTGGTTCCTAAACTTGTCTATTCGGAACAAATTGTTCCTGACTCTGGGAGGCATTCTGGCACTACTGGCGGTAGTGATCGTGGACGCCTACACCGGAATCTCGACCATCCGCGAAGGTCAGCGGCGTCTTTATGAGGAAGACTACGCCAATGTTCACGATCTGCTGACGGTGGATGCCGCGAACAACAGCAACCGCGCGGCCGTGCTGACACTGTTGAATGCCACCGATCCGGCCCAGCAGGCCCAGTGGCTGGAAAGCATCAAGGAGAAATCGGCGGAGAATGCCGCCCTCTTGGAACGCCTGGCAACACGCAACCAAGCGGATCGTCTGTTGTCCGAGAAACTGAAAGCGTACGCAAATCTGCGCGCCCTCTACGCGAAGACCCGCGATGAAGAAGTCCTGCCGAGTCTCGCTTCTGGCGACGTCGAAACGGCCAGGGCCTTGACTATCGGTATTCAGGACGAACGGTTCATGTCTATGCAGGCCATGCGTGAAGAGATGATTTCGCAGGTGAGCCAAAGCGCGGAGACGGAGCTGCAGGCCTCGAAAACACGCGCGGCCAATTCGGTCCGGGTCTTCGCCTCCCTGGGCGCCGTGGCCCTGGTGCTTGGCTTGCTCATGGCGGTTTTTCTTAATCGGATCATTGCCACCCCCCTCAAGAACCTTTCCACGGGGGCCATGCGCATTGCCACGGGCGATCTCACCATGCAGATCGGCGCCATGGACCGCAACGACGAGGTGGGAATGCTGAACGAGGGTTTCCGCGAGATGACGGAACGTCTGCGGGAACTGCATCGCCGGTTGCGCGAGGGTGTTGGGGTGCTCGCCTCGTCCGCCAGCGAGATTGTCGCCTCGACGACCCAGGTGGCCTCGAGTGCCGCCGAGACGGCGACGGCCGTCAGCGAAACCACCACAACGGTCGAGGAAGTGAAACAGACCGCGCATCTTTCCAACCAGAAGGCCAAGGTGGTGTCGGAAACGGCCCAAAAGGCGGCCCAGGTGGCCCAAGGCGGGCGCGGCGCAGTCGAGCAATCAATCCAGGGGATGGAGAGGATCCGGGAACAAATGGAAGCCATTGCCGGGGTGGTGGTGCGGCTGAGCGAACAGGGCCAGGCCATCGGCGAGATCATCGCCACGGTGAATGACTTGGCGGAGCAGTCCAATCTGCTCGCGGTCAATGCCGCGATAGAAGCCGCGCGGGCGGGAGAACAGGGCAAAGGCTTTGGCGTCGTGGCGCAGGAAGTGAAGAACCTGGCCGAACAATCTAAACAGGCCACGGCCCAGGTGCGGTCGATTCTCGGCGATATTCAGAAAGCCACGAGTGCGGCGGTATTGGCGACCGAACAAGGAAGCCGCGCCGTCGAAAACGGCACGAAACAAGCGGGTGAAGCCGGCCAGGCGATCCGTCAACTGTCCGAGAGCATCAGCGAGGCGGCGCAAGCCGCCACGCAAATCGCCGCTTCGAACCAGCAGCAATTGGCAGGCATGGACCAGGTGGCGCTGGCGATGGAAAACATTAACCAGGCCAGCAACCAAAACGTCACTGGCACCAAACAGACGGAACAAGCGGCGCGGAACCTGCAGGAATTGGGGCAAGAGCTGAAGGAGATGATCGAGCAGTACCGCGTGTAACGGTGGATGGATCTGGAGCCTATGCAACGGTTGGACGACAAGAGTGCACCGAAAACCGGGGAGAAGGAGGCCCGAGTATGAGCATCGGCAGGCGGATATTTCTGGGGTTCATGGGGGTGTTGCTTCTGACCGTGCTGGTGGCCGGGTCGGGTATCTACATCTTGAGCGTCGCGCGTGAATCGTATCGGACGTTCATTGACGTCGACCAGCAACTGGTGATCGGCGCGTGGGAACTGCGGAGTGCTTCTCTGCGGCAGAGTGACTCCTACCGGGGATACCTCATGTACGCCGAAGAGGACTATCTCACGACCTGGGAGGAAGCTGGAACGGAGTTTGAGGCCGCAATGCAAAAGATGGTGGAACTTGCGAACACGCAGGACAAGGACACCCTGGCCAACGTTGAATCAATGCAAAGAGATTGGAAGAAAAGCCAGAAGACGTTAATTGACCTGCGCCGCACGGGCACCTACGAGGAAGCCTTGGCCGCATCGAGGGAGTCGACACAGCTTCTCCGGGAACAGATCGCGAACATACTGCGCCCCTTTGTCGAGGCCCATACAGCCGCCCTCGTCCAGGCCCGAGAAGACCTGACGCGTTACGTGAACACTATTCAAAACACCATGATCGCGCTGGCGGTGGCGGCCATTGCCCTTGGCCTCGTTTCCGCCTTCTGGGTGACCCGACTGATTACCGTTCAGTTGCGCGAGGCGATCAACCAGCTTTCCACTTCCACCGCCGAGATCACGGCGATGACCGCGCAGGTGGCCTCGGGCGCCGCGGAGACGGCCACCGCCGTGAGCGAAACGACGACCACCGTCGAGGAAGTCAAGCAAACGGCACAGGTCTCCAGTCAGAAGGCCAAACTGGTGTCCGACACGGCGCAGCGCGCGGTGCAGGTGGCTCAGGGCGGGCGGGGCGCCGTCGAGCAAACCGTCCAAGGCATGGCCCGCATCCGCGAGCAGATGGAAGCCATTGCGGGGGTGGTGGTGCGTTTAAGCGAGCAAAGCCAGGCGATTGGGGAGATCATCGCGACGGTCAATGATTTGGCGGAACAATCCAACCTCTTGGCGGTCAACGCGGCGATTGAGGCGGCGCGGGCGGGCGAGCAAGGGAAGGGTTTTGGCGTGGTGGCCCAGGAGGTCAAGAACTTGGCCGAACAATCCAAACAGGCCACGGCCCAAGTGCGCTCGATCTTGGGCGACATCCAGAAGGCGACCAGCGCTGCCGTCCTCGCGACGGAACAGGGCAGCCGGGCGGTGGAATCGGGGACGAAACAAGCCGGGGAGGCGGGACAGGCGATCCGCCAACTGTCAGACAGCATTACGGAAGCGGCCCAAGCGGCGACGCAGATTGCTGCCTCCAACCAGCAACAACTGGTGGGGATGGACCAAGTCGCGTTGGCCATGGAGAACATCAACCAGGCGAGCGCACAGAACGTTGCCGGGACGAAGCAGTCCGAAACCGCGGCCCACAATCTGACCACGCTGGCCGCGCGATTGCGGCGACTGCTGGAGCCGCGGACGCCGGAGGCGGCGCATGGATAAAAAGGAAGCGGAGTTTCTGAGGCGTTTGCGCGCGACCTTCCAGGGCGAAGCCGAAGATCACTTGAGGGAGCTCTCGTCAGGGTTGATTGCCCTGGAAAAGGCCGAGAGCGCCCAAGAGCGAACTCCGCTTATCGAGTCCGTCTTCCGCGCCGCCCATAGCCTGAAAGGGGCGGCGCGTTCCGTCACACTGCCACAATTCGAGCAACTCTGCCAATCGATCGAGAGCGTCTTCTCTGCCTGCAAACAGGGGCAGGCGCCGCTGGCGCCGGAATTGTATGATGCCCTGCACCAGGCCGTGGATCATTTGCGGGCAAGTCTACTCGGCTTCAATGCAGAGCAGACGCCGCAGGAAGCTTCCACCAGGCAGTTGGCGCGTGCCCTTGACCTCGGGTTGAAGAGAACCGAAGCCCTGGGCGCCCCGAAGGACGAACTTACTGACCCTCCCCTGACCGGGCCTGCGGTGGTCTCCGCCGAAACGACCACCACGGCCCCGGAGACCGTGCGGATTCCCGCATCGCGGTTGAATTCGCTGCTCTTACAGACCGAAGAATTGGTGGGCGTCAAATTGACGGCGGCACAGCGTCTGGCGGAGTTGCAGCGTATCGTCGGGGATCTGACCACGCGGCGCCGAGAATGGGCCAAGCGCGATGCCGAACAGGCGGGAGACCTGCCGGACACAGATAGACGTCTGGCAGGGCTGCTGCGCGTGATGGAACGAGACCACTGGGTGCTCGAGCAGATGGTGGACGGGCTGCTCCAAGACATGAAGCAGGCGCTCATGCTGCCGTTCGCCTCCCTCTTTGAAGTGCTGCCCAAGCTGGTACGCGATCTGGCCCGCGACCAGGGAAAAGAAATTGATCTACAGATCCGCGGAGAAGACGTGGCGATAGACCGCCGCATTCTCGAGGAGATCAAGAGCCCACTCATACATCTGATTCGGAATTGCGTCGATCACGGTATTGAAAAACCGGAGGAACGAGCACGACAGCAGAAACCGGCCCAGGGAAGCATCAAGCTGTCCGTGATTCAGCAGGACGGCAGCCATGTGTCGTTGATTGTAAAGGATGATGGCCGCGGGATTGATACCGCGGGCGTACTCTCGGCCGCGCTGAAGGCCGGCGCGGTGCCCCCCGAAGCCGCCCAGCAGCTCAGTGAGCAAGAGAAGCAATCCCTCGTATTCCAGTCGGGCGTCACCACCAGCCCGCTGATTACGGCCATCTCGGGCCGGGGCCTTGGTCTGGCGATCGTCCAGGAGAAGGTCCACAAAGTGGGCGGTGAGATCTCCTTCGATTCTCTCGCAGGCGGGGGGACCACCTTCCGTTTGCGCCTGCCTCTCACGTTGGCGACGTTTCGCGGGGTCTTGGTACGCGTGAATGAATATTCCTATGTCGTGCCCACGCTTTCCGTTGATCGGGTCGTCCAGGTGCTGCCGGATCGGGCGCAAACCGTCGAAAACCGCCGCATGCTCCGCGTCAACGGCAGCATGATCCCACTCATCCCCCTCGCCCATGTGCTGCGCACTCCCGAGACCCCCGCGCGGGACCCTGCGGGGGCGCCCTCATTTGCCCTCATCATCGGAGCAGGCGCGCAGCGGATTGCTCTGGAAGTCCATGAGGTACTCGGCGAGCAAGCAGTGCTGGTGAAAGGCTTCGAGAAACAATTGTCCCGCGTCCGCAATTTTGCTGGAGCGGGCGTGCTGGGTTCAGGCTCCGTGGTGCCGGTGCTGAACGTGCCCGACCTGCTGAAATCGGCGATCAAGTCCGCCCAGGCACAGCCGGTGGCCCAAGCGGCGGCCGAGCCGCCCGCAACACGGCATAGGCTCCTCGTGGCTGAAGATTCCATCACCACGCGCTCGCTGCTGAAGAGCATTCTCGAGTCTAGCGGCTATGAAGTTGAGACCGCGGTGGACGGCATGGACGCCTTGACGCAACTGCGTTCGTCCTCTTTCGATCTCGTCGTATCGGACGTGGACATGCCGCGCATGAATGGCTTTGATCTGACCACCCGTATCCGAGCGGACAAGCGCCTCGGTGAGACGCCCGTGGTCCTGGTGACCGCGCTGGAATCGCGCGAAGATCGCGAACGTGGAATTGATGTGGGTGCAAATGCGTATATAGTGAAGAGCAGTTTTGATCAGAGCAATCTGCTCGGTGTTATTCAACAATTGTTATAGGGGGGTGCTAGGTGATAAAAGTGCTGATTGTTGACGATTCGGCGGTGGCCCGCCAATTACTGCGCGCAGTCATTGAGGCGGATCCGGGATTCCAAGTCGTGGGCGCCGTAGAGGACGGCGAGAAGGCCCTGGGGGCCGTGCAACAACTCCGGCCTGACGTGGTGACGATGGACATCAACATGCCGCATCTGAACGGCTTCGAAGTGACGCGCCGCATTATGGAAAGCTGCCCGACTCCTATCGTCATTGTTACCGGCAGTTGGGACGTAGATGCCGTATCCACCTCTTTCCACACCCTCGAGGCCGGCGCCCTCGCGGTGCTGGCCCGCCCGCCGGGTATTGGGCACCCGGACCACGAGGCGGCCAGCCAGGAATTGATCCGGACGCTCCGGGCGATGTCGGAGGTCAAAGTGATCCGGCGCTGGGCACGGGCGCGCGCGGGCGCCGTGTCCCCGGTTCCGCTGCCCGGAGAGGCGCCCCCAAGACCCAAGCCGGGATACGAACTGGTGGCGGTGGGCGCCTCGACGGGGGGCCCGCAGGCGCTCCAGGCGCTGCTGGCGGCCCTGCCGCAGGCTTTCCGTCTGCCCGTGCTCATGGTCCAGCACATGGCGGAGGGGTTTATTCACGGTTTTGCCAAGTGGCTCTCCGATAGTACGGGGCGGCCGGTGCAGGTGGCCGGCCACGCCGAGCCGCTCATGCCCGGACACGCTTACCTGGCCCCGGACGGCCACTTCATGGGAGTGACCCGCAATGGGCGCATCACCCTGGTGCGGGGACGTCCGGACAATGGCCTCTGCCCGTCCGCGGCCTTCCTATTCAGGTCGGCGACGGAGGCCTACGGCGAGAGGGCCATCGGCGTATTGCTGACCGGCATGGGAAAAGACGGGGCCGAAGAATTGAAATTGATGAAGGACGGCGGCGCGGTCACCTTCGCGCAAGACCAGGACAGCGCGTTGATTTACGGGATGCCGGCCGAAGCGGTCCGGATTGGGGGCGCCGTGTACCAACTTCCGCCGGAACGCATCGCGGCGGCGCTGGTCACGCTAACGCATGGAGGATAACTAGTATGCATTTGCACAGAGGTTTGCCGAACCAGGTCCATATCCTGGTGGCCGAGGACAGCGCCACGCAGGCCAAGCAGCTCAGGCATTTACTGACTTCCCACGGCTACACGGTGACGGTAGCGCCCAATGGCCGGGAGGCCTTCGAACTCGCCCTTAAGAACAAGCCGACC